>JASFFJ010000240.1:0-9910 GCA_050124355.1 Desulfobacterales bacterium
TGAAGCTTACAACCCGGGGTAAAAAATCCTATGCGGAGCTGGACGAGCGATCCCGAAACGTCGCCGAAGAGATGCTGCGGGACTTGGCCGAGGAGGATCGTCACCGGCTATTACACGCGATGCAAACAATCGAGACCCTTTTGGATGCCGAGCCCAAGCCGCCTGCACCCTTTCTGCTGCGATCCCACCGGCCCGGCGATATCGGCTGGATCATCCACCGGCACGGTGTCGTCTACGCGGAAGAATACGGTTTTGATGAAACCTTCGAGGCCTTGGTCGCAGAAATTCTGGTAGAATTCATTCGCAACCACGATCCCAGGCGGGAATGCCTCTGGATCGCTGAGCAGGCCGGCCACCGGATTGGATCGATCATGATCGTAGACGCCGGAGATCGGATCGCTCAGTTACGCCTGCTTCTTGTCGAGCCCAAGACCCGGGACCAGCGAGTCGGCACGCAGTTAATCGATGCGTGCATCAATTTTTCAAATCGCCATCGCTACCGTAAAATTAAGTTATGGACCCAAAGTAATCTGCTGGCAGCACGCCATTTATATGTGAAAAAGGGTTTTGAAAAGGTTTCGCAATCACCCCACAAAAGCTTCGGCCAGAATTTGATCGCGGAAATCTGGGAATTGCGGCTGGGAGGCTGAAATGAAGTTGAATGACCTTCACACGGTGAAAAGAATTTTGTTTGAACAAAAAAAGGATTTAGCGAAGCGAGTCCATCCTTTGAAATTAGAAATTGGAAATTGGAAATTCGTTATTTGATACTTGTCTGCCTCCGGATGATTCTGCGCCCTGATAATTAATCCAAGACATCGCCGTGGCCGGTCTAATTATCAGAAAACAGCGCCATTTTGGTTGAACTTCACATGAGCGGCGCAGCTGGCCAAAAACGGCCAGTCGGATCAAAAAAGAAACTTTTATGGCTCGGTTCCGAAATCGGCCGTTGTTGGGTTTCACATTTGACGATAACACCGGCAGAATGTAGGTTGGGTAGAGTGCAACGAAACCCAACAAAACTTGGAGTAAGCGCAACCCAACCTTTGAAATGCAAAGCAGCCCGGCATAGAACTTACTCCGACTTTTAAAATTAAGTTTCATATGAGGTATGATTGATACCGACGCGGTCAACATCGGGCGGACTTGTCTGGCTATGCCTGGCACCTTTGCTCTATAGCGCGTTGAGTGTATCGGCCAAACTGGCTGGATCTCACCTGAGCGTTTGGCAAATCAGTGTCGGGAGGTTTGGTTTTGGGCTGTTGGTGGTTCCGGTCATCGTCAAGGTACTCGGTTTGAGTCTCTGGGGGCGACAGCGTTTTCTCCTTACCGCCAGAGGCCTTTGCGGTGCGACGGCGTTCCTGCTTTTAGTCGCGGCTTTTCAAAAAATTCCGCTCTCAATAGCAATGGTACTGTTCTATCTTTATCCGGCCATCACGGCGATCTTATCTCCCTGGGTGACCGGAGAACCCACTGCCAAGATAGCCTGGCCCTTTATTGGTAGCGCTTTCATCGGTACCAGCCTGGTTCTTTGGCCGTTTGAAGCTTCTGTTGCATTCAATCTCGGACATTTATTTGCGGTGTGCTCCTCTTTATTGTGCGCCCTTACGCTTCTTTTGGTTCGAAAATTGGGCCGGGAAAACAACATCTACACCCTGTTTTTCTACCTCTGCCTCACCGGTACCCTTGCCGGCCTGGGACCTTTATTTATGCAAGAGCTCCCTATTCTGCCCGCAAGCGCTACCGCATGGTTTGGCATTGCCGCGGTGGCTGTTTTTTCAATTGGCGCCCAACTTTCCATCAACCAGGCCCTGGTTCGCATTCCGGCGGCGAAAGTCAGTGTTGTGATGACCGTCGAAGTACCTTTAGTGGCCTGTTTTGGCGTGCTTATCCTGGGTGAGCCCCTCAGCTGGCATTTTCTCGCCGGTACTCTGTTAATTTTCAGCAGCAGCACCGCCCTTAACCTGATGCCGACTAGATCGAAATAAACTGTCACCCCGCCCAGATGCGATATGATGGATTCTTACTGTTCGCTGCAAGAGATCGCCAATAATGTCTTATTTTCCTAAGCCCTACAAAGTTAGGTATAGGCCAGGGGAGTCAGGTGTTCAGGTTTCAGCGATAAAAAATGTCAAATAACAAAATACAAATACCAAACAAATCACAATGACCGAAATTCAAAATCCCTAACATGTGATCTTTGATCTTATTTGTGGTTTGGCTATTGTACTTTGGAATTTATTTGTAATTTGGTGCTTGTAATTTGTTATTTCCGATTTTAAGGATTCGGTACGTAATATACGGTTAATCATTTCAAGATATCTCGAGTGGAGGCTATAAAATGGAGATCAAAAAAATGAGTCTGTCTAATTCAATAAGCGCCGATACATCAATCGACCGTAAATCATACATTCTCGGCATGATCACAGCCTTTGCCGAATGCGTTACCAATGAATGTAAAAAGATTGCTCTGTCACCGCCCTTTTATCCCGAAGACTATCACACCGTCGTTTCCGAGGCAGAGCAGATCGCAAAAGATCAGGCCATATCTCTTTGGTATGAAGAAAATGGAGATATACCTGAAAATAAGCGACTAAACTGGTTTGTCTTGTATAAGTTTTCCGATATGTTCGATGAATACCGCAAATTGAGAAATCAGGGATATAATCCCGCCTGGCACTTCGCAAAATTTTCCGACCTGCTCAGCTATGGAACGGCCTGGGGTGACGGTGCGGATGCGGTGGTTACCGGAATGAGACAGCGCAAGCCTACCAAAGATACATTTGCGAGGGTTCTCCTAAAACCAGGGGACTGGCCGATTCAAAACGATTAAACAGTCCTGGATCGGTTTCCGACACACAGGGCAATGCGCATAGCGGGTATTAAATAAAGAACGTCGAACATCGAATAAAGACGAAAGCAACCCACCGCAGGTCGTGTGGTAACCACGGTGTTCGATTTTTCAGCAGCCCTCTACA
The DNA here is from genome assembly GCA_050124355.1 of Desulfobacterales bacterium. Taxonomy (GTDB): domain Bacteria; phylum Desulfobacterota; class Desulfobacteria; order Desulfobacterales; family JAFDCJ01; genus JAFDCJ01. Next base: position 2,979 of record JASFFJ010000240.1, read on the forward strand.
GACCCCCGGGCAATGAACGGCTTAGTGCTTCGATTCGCAATTACAGTGGCATATAAATATTGACCAATACAGATAGGATTGCTCACTCAGCACTAAATCCTGAGTGAGTAAATACGTCATCGTATTTACGAATCGATGGACTTAGCCTCACAGCCCTATGCCCTATGCTCCATACTCTTTGCCCTTTGCTCTCTGCCCTTTACCCTACCCGCTTTTATATCTCGCAATCGCCCGTCCGAATCCCGGCAGCGCGTTTATAATAGTGTTATCATCCACACAAAACGCGATACGAAAATAGCCGGGCCCGCTAAAGCCGCTGCCGGGAACCACCAGGATGCGCTCATCTTTCAATGTATTCACAAATTCAACATCATCCGGTATCGGAGAGCGGGGAAAAAGGTAAAAAGTGCCGGGCGGCCTGATGAACTCATAGCCAAATTCGGCCAAGCCATCGCAGAGCAAATCCCGCTTGCGGGCATATTCCGAGATATCGACACTCAATCCCTGCATACAGGCAACGATACGCTGCATCAAGGCCGGGGCATTGACATAGCCGAGAATTCGGTTGGCCACGGTTAAAGCTGCCAGAAGATCTTCTCTGTAAGTCGCTGCTGGATTCACGGCAATGAATCCGATTCGTTCACCGGGAATGGAAATATCTTTGGAATAAGAGGTGCCAATAATGCTGTTTTTATAGGCTGCAAAAATGCTGGGTACGACGACGCCATCATAAACGATTTTACGATAGGGCTCATCCGATAAAAGGTAAATCGTGCGGTTATATTCTTTGCTTTTACGCTCCAGAATTTCTCCGAGGTTCTTAAGGCTGTCTTCGGAATAAACCTGTCCGGTCGGATTGTTGGGAGAGTTAATTAAGAAAACTTTGGTTTTTTTTGAAATCGCCGCTGTGATGGCTTCCGGATCCAACTCGAAATCGGACTTGGTCGCGACGGTTTTCAGAATACCGCCGTGATTGTCGGCATAAAATTTATATTCGACAAAACAGGGAATCGGCGTCAGAACTTCATCGCCGGGATCAAGAACGGATTTTAGCGCGACGTTCAGGGCACCGGATGCGCCGCAGGTCATCAGCACATCTTTTTCGGTGACCGGTGCCTGCTGCTCTTCAGCAAGGTACTCAGCCACCGAACCGCATACCATTGGATATCCGGCGTTGGGCATATAGCAATGGTCATTCAACCCGCAGGTGCTGACCGTTTCTTTGAGAAGCTCATTAAATCTTTCCGGCGGCGGGACATTCGGATTTCCCAAACTAAAGTCATAAACGTTCTCGGCCCCAAACTGGGTTTTCAGTCTGGCACCCTCCTCAAACATCTTGCGGATAAAAGAGGAGCCGGCGATAATCTTTTCTATTTTCCTGGATATGGTCATGGGTCGTTCCTCGGGTTACGGGTTGCGGGTTGCGGGTTTAAACTGGTAGAATTCCTTATTCATAGAGCTCGCAACACGTAACGCGCAACGCGCAACTTTTTTTACTGCTCGTCAAGCTCCTTCCACTTGTAGTCTATTAGCTCAAGCAAAACGCCATTCATCTTCTTGGGATGAACAAATGCAAATTCGCAATCCCTGAACGGCCGCGCACCCCCGATGAAAGGATAATCTTTTTTTTCTAGCTCTCCCATGGCCTCCCGGGTATTGTCGACATTAAGACTGATTAGCATAATGCCCTCGCCTCTTTTTTCAATAAATTTGGCGACATCACCATCAGGTGTTGTGGATTCCATCAGCTCAAATCCAACTTCGCCCACCCAATACCGAGCAACTCTGATCTTTTCAGGCTCGTCGACGTAGGCATCGTCCGGCTTTGATTTGCCTAAAACCGGCTCCCATACTTTGCGTGCTTCATCCAAATCTTTGACCGCAATACAAATGTGGTCGACTTTGTTTACTTTCATCTCTCGCCCCCCTAATTTAATCTGATTGAATACTTCAGAATTAAGTTAATACAATACTTTAACTATTGTTCAATAACTAATTCGCTTTAAAAGCATCTACCATAAGATCAAAGGTATTTTCCAAATTGTCAAAAAGCGAATAAGACATATCTTTCAACAACCAGCGGCTGATGATATGGTCCATAGTTCCCACAAAAATATCCCGAGCGGCTCGGGAGTTGAGATCGGCCTTCATTTCTCCGTTTTGGCGGCCTTCCTCAAAAATCTCGACTAAATAAGCATAGAAATTTTTTACGTTGGAATATACTTCGGTATTCAAGAAATTGGCGTTGGTTTTTAGGAACAGATAGACAATTTTAGCATCCAGCGGCGATTGCTCAACCCGTCGCAGATACCACCACAGATATTTGCGCAGTTTGTTGACTGTGCCTTTAACGCCAAATAATTGCTCATCCAGATCCCGCACCAACCCGGATACCCAAAGGTCTGGAATCATCAACAGTAAGGATTCTTTGCCCTGAAAATATTCGTAAAGTGCGGCCTCGGAGAGTCCCGCCCGCTTAGATATATCGACGATGGTCGTCTTTTGATATCCCTGCTCGGCAAAAAGCTTTTTGGCGGAATTGATGATTCGCTCGCGGGTGGGTTCTTTGAAATTATTTTTGACCATTATATCGACCGGCAATCATTCAAATAATTGCAAAATATGAAGCCAAATAATATTATAATATTCCGTTATTATTGTAAATATGTATCCGAATGATGCTTAATAATTAGGAAACTCTGGATCGAAACAATGTGAATCAATAAAAGTTTTTTTTTGAATTTAACACTATTTTTAAATAATATTTTGTAATATTGAAAATCAAATAAATGCTGTTAGGTAAATATCTATTTGTTATTTTTACATATAACAAAATTATTAAGTGGATATTTCAAAATACCTAATACCATTAGGTAAATTGACTGTCAACTGTAAATGCAGGCATCCGTCGGTGGCAGAAAGTTTAAACTGTCATCTTAGGTTTTTGAGTTTATCTATTCATTATTATATAAAATAAATAAACCTGTATGATAACAGCGTTTGGGGTGACTCAGGCCAAATCCACCTGAGAGCGGATATGTACGTCCCTCTGGGGAAAGGGAATCTCGATACCGGCTTTGCCAAGCTCTTCGAATATCACGAAAAAAAGATTACTTCGAACCCTGCGCCGCGGCGTCGTGCGAACGTCGATCCAGACCAGCAATTGGAAATTAATGGAGTTGTCGGCATATTCAACAAAGCGTACCGCCGGCCTATTGGTTTTATTCACCAGCGGTTCATTCTCCGCAGCCGCCAGCAGAATCTTTTCCACTTGGCGCGGATCGGCACTGTATGAGACGCCCACAGGCAGTTCTATGCGGATCAGAGGTGAAGACAGAGAATAATTCACCATGGTGTTTGAAATAATATTGGAATTGGGTACCAGATATTCAATATTATCCCGTGTTCGTACCTTGGTGGCCCGCAGGTAGATATCTGTTACTTGTCCCATCATACCTTCTACCTCGATCCAGTCACCCTTTCGGATTTTTCCACCAAAAATAATGGTAAAGCCGCTGATTACATTGGCGGCCATGTTTTGAAGCCCCAGGCCCACACCGATACCGATGGCGCCGGCAAATACCAAAAAGAACCGGAGGTTGAGTCCCAGGATATTCAACGCGACTAAAAAACCGACCCCAAGGGCCAGATATTTGAATACGGTATTGAGGGCATACCCGAGGCCCGGATCAATGCCGAAAGAGGGATAAACCTTGTAATCAAAGTAAGATTGGGCCAGGCGGGAGATATAAACAATAGCCAGCAGGATCAGAATCGCCATTACAATCAGCCAGAAGGTGACCGTGGTGTCGCCGAGCTGAAAAATTGGAAAAGACATGATGCGCTGCAGGGGATTTAATAACCCGAGCATATTAAGAACAATGATGACGGTCGCCCCGACAGTGGCATATTTGAGAATTGAGCGCAATGTACTGACGAATACACGGGCGTTCTCATCGGTATGGTCCAGCCTCTGAAACCAGGTGTTCAGAAAGCGCTCTAGTGCATGATAGAGCAGCGTAATGAAAACAAACGCAGCACCGGTAAACCAAATCTTGTACAACACCAGCCGGCCTAATGCTCGATATCCGAAGCACCATAACAGGGCAGCCAAAAACGACACAAATAGCAGCGGAAAGTAATAACGTCCCAAAAACCTTCGAAACTGCATATAGCTTCGAATCGGCAACTCCGGCAACAGCGACATAAATGCTTTCTTGTTGAGATGCAATATAAACAAAACAACGATGACGGAGACCGATATCGCAAACCGCAACAGCGCCAGCACATCTTCACGTATCTCGAAAACCTCCGCCGACCAGTATGCTGCCATGCCGAAAATCACGTACAGCAATGCCAGCCGTGCCCAACGATAAATAGTCCGACCGTACTGTGCGGTTACCGTGAACAGGTCGCGGGTTAGTGATTCCTTTAACAACTGCAATAGGAGGGCTCCGGCCGCCCAAAATCCGAGCAAGCGCCCCATGAGTTGGAACCAGGCTTCGGTATAGTTAATCATGGCGTTGATCAGAGCAAATGCCCCGAGCAGCAAGAGGGGGATCAAGGCCAACACGATCACTTTGATACCGGACATGACAAAAGGATAAGTTGCCTCCGGAATGAAGGCAGACAGCGGTTCGACCCGAAGTTCCACCCAGTCCATCACCCGCCGCTGCCCCAGCAGGCTGTATAAGACAGCGGCAATAAACACGAACACAAGAACGGATCCGATCACACCCAACACCTGACTTTGTGCGATCACAAAACGCGTAAAGTCCGGAATTTTTCCCGGTACTGACAATGCCAGATGGTATAAGTAGGCGATGGTATCCCAATCCCAGTCGAGAGGAATGCGGTCAAAAAGCGAGCGCGCTTTCTGCTGGAACTCTTCCTTGACCTTAGTGGCCTCTCGAATCACGACATCGTCTATTTCCTCGGATAGGGCAATGGAGGGCTTTTCCACTTCAGCATCGGCCTCTGGTTTTTCCTGGGCGTTGGCGTATGGGACGGCTGCCAAAAAACCGGCGAACAATACAATTAGGATAATTCGAACAGGTGTCATCATGGGTTGGGCTTTATGTCGGCTGCAATTAATTGCACGGGTGCTTTTTTAGGTTTGAACTTTTTGAATTTATTATGTAATTAAGATCTAAGAAACACAAAATCTTCATTAACCATACTTATTTTTTCAAATCCGACGAGGAAACTCAAGAAAATTAAAATCGGTCCAAACAAATTTTTCGTGTATTGATTTCTGAAGATACCTTCATACAACAAAATACGATATGAATAAGGATAAAGGCTAAACTTTTTTAATGGTTATGAAACTTCGGGAGAAGGAGAATCGCATGGACAAATCTAAAGCAAGAATTGACCGGGAAGTTGAATCCCTGGCAGACGAATTATTTGCTGTCAGTGATTTTTTATTGGCCAACCCGGAAACAGCGTACCAGGAATTCAAAGCCTGCGACCATTTAGGTCATTTTCTGGAGCAAAACGCTTTTCAGGTGGAAAAAGGGGTTGGTAAGGTTGAGACGTCATTTTTGGCCCGGCCGGATGATTGTCGCCCATCACGGCCCACGGTGGCGCTGCTGGCAGAATATGATGCGTTGCCCAAAATTGGTCACGGCTGCGGCCATAACCTGATTGCCGCTGCCAGTTTAGGCGCAGCGGTGGCACTGCGTCGCATTCTAGGGGCAGAGGCGGGTGGTCTGGTACTGGTGGGCACGCCGGCCGAGGAAGGCGGTGGCGGTAAAGTTCGGCTGGCTGAGGCCGGTGTTTTTGAAGAGATGGACGCAGCCATGATGTTTCATCCCGGCTCGACCAATATCCCCGGAAAAGGCATGCTGGGCCGTATTAAATTTAAAATGGAATTTTTCGGTCGAACCGCACATGCTTCCGGTTCGCCCGACCGGGGTATTAACGCCCTGGATGCGCTGGTTTTGGCCTACAACAGTATAAACGCATATCGGCAGCATCTGCGGCCCGATGGACGCATCCACGGAATCATTACACATGGCGGCGATGCGCCCAACATCATCCCGGATTATGCCGCCGGTCTTTTTTATGTGCGCGCCGGTAGCCGCAAGTATCGGGATGAGCTTCTCGAACGGGTAAAAAATTGCTGTAAGGGAGCTGCGCTGGCCACAGGCGCTGAATTCAAAATTGAAATCGACCACCCCGTGCTCGATCCGGTCAAGCGCAATCCTTCACTGGAGGCCATCGTAAAGAATAATATGACGGCCTTGGGAATTGCGGTTGATGAGGATGACGGCCGTCGGGGCTCCTCGGACATGGGAAATCTCAGTCACTATCTGCCGGCAACTCATCCCTATCTGGCCATTGTAGCGCCGGAAATTCCAGGCCATTCAACAGAATTTCGCGATGCAACCACAAGCTCTCGCGGACGGCAGACCCTGCTCAATGCCGCCAAGATGCTGGCCATGACCGCCTGGGATTTTCTAAACTCACCCGAATTAAGAGAGGATGTCAAGCGAGATTTTGATTCAGAGTGATACTGTCAGTCGGCGTGTGTTGTTTGCCCCCATCAGTTTTTATTGTTGACATGTTACAAGGAAATTAAAGTCTCAGATTTCAGCATTTACAAATTTCAAAAAAACAAATAGCAAATAGCAAACAAATCACAGTAACCAAAATTGATGAACTCGTAAAAAGTCAATTCTTTCGCTTTACAGTCATTCCGGCAAGAGCCGGAATCCAGTATATTCAAAGGGTTCTGGATGCCGGATCAAGTCCGGCATGACGATTCGAAGAGTATTTACGAAACCGTCAAAATTTAAAACCCCAAACAATCGGCGTTTGATCTCATTTGAGATTTGGATATTGAATTTTGGAATTTATTTGTAATTTGGTGCTTGTAATTTGTTATTTCCCCCATGAACCGGGACTTCCGTTTGGCTACAACCGGTTTA
>JASFFJ010000241.1:0-9884 GCA_050124355.1 Desulfobacterales bacterium
AACGTCATGATAAAACGGTGAGGCAACAAAGATTCCCAAAGCTGACTGATCTGATCCACCTTATATTGTTCCGCGATCAAGTTAAAAACTTCCTGATACCACAGACTGACTTTATTGACCGGATCATCGAGGCCGATGTGTAGCACGTTTTTCTCTCTGAGCAGGGCATTTAAAGACAGCTGAACCAAAAAGGCTGTTTTCCCAACACCAGCCCGGGCCAGTACCGCACCAAATTCCCCAGCGTTCAGAATGTCGTCATTTTCATAACCCATTACTCGCAGCGGATTACGTAATATAAGATCTTTCTTCAGCATGATAAAATACCTCTCTTTGATGTAAATAACTTCGGATGGTCTTTGAGGAGGTAGACGGATTTTCCCCTCTCCGATTATACGACCTGCGGCCTTACAAATAGATTGGCGGTCGTCGCTTGGACGGGTTGGACGAGGTGGAATTGAATATTGAAAATCGAGTATTGGATCTTTGTGGGCGTCGTTTTGCTCTGGCATTATTATCTTAATTTAAATTTAATCCGTTGGAAGCGAACCTTGAATCGCCAATATTCAATTGAGTAAAAAAATTAGAATCATCTCCTTCATCTCATATACAACTGCCAACTGTAGTATTAGGCGACATTCTTTTTTTCTGAGGCTACCTTTTTGAGCAATTCTTCGGCGATGCTCTTGGGCACTTGTTTGTATACTGCAAATTCCATTGTAAACTGGGCTTGTCCCTGGGTAAGGGATCTTAAGACGGTCGCATAACCAAACATTTCAGCCAAAGGGACCTGGGCGTCAATCACACATATAACGCCTTCCTCCTGCGAGCCGACAATCATTCCCCGCCGCTGGTTTAGCGAACCCATAACAGGCCCCTGGAATTGTGACGGCGATTCAACGGAGACTTTCATAATCGGTTCATGAATAACCGGTTTGGCGCCGGGATAGGCTTGTAGGAAAGCGCCCCGTGCGGCGGCCTGAAAGGCCAGGTCGGAAGAGTCTACTGCATGAGATGCACCGTCATCAATGACAACTTTTATGCCGGTGACGGGAAATTCCATTTTGGGACCTTTTGCCAGGCATTGCTTGAAGCCCTTTTCACAGGCGGAAATAAACTGGGTCGGAATGGCACCTCCGGTTACCCGGTTTTCGAAGACGAAATCTTGGTTACTGATCGGTTCCAGGTAACCGGCCACCCGAGCGAATTGGCCCGCTCCTCCGGTTTGCTTCTTATGGATGTAATCGAATCGGGCCTTGCGCGTGATCGTTTCACGATATGCCACCCGTGGCATGCCAGGCGTTACCTGAGCACTATACTCCCGAAGCATTCTCTCAATATATACTTCAAGATGGAGCTCGCCCATGCCCGAAATGATGGTATCTCCGGTTTCGTCATTGACATGAACCTGAAAAGTGGGATCTTCTTTGGTAAACCGAGACAGTGCTTTGGACATATTGATCTCGGATTTGTGATCCGCCGGCGTGACGGCGAGGGAAATGACGGGATCCGGGACGTACATCGAGGTCATGGTCAAACTGACCCCCGGTGCTGCAAACGTGTCACCGGACGCACAGTCGATGCCAAAAAGTGCGCCAATATATCCGGCCGGGATACTTCGTATATCTTCCATCTGATCGGCATGCATGCGAATTACCCGGCCGACCTTAACCTTCTTTCCGGTGCGGATGTTGACAATGGTGTCACCCTTGACAATAGCACCTTGATAGACGCGAATATAGGTAAGTTGACCAAAGGCGCCATCTTCCAATTTAAATGCCAGTGCGACCGTCGGTTTTTGCGTGTCGGCAGCAAGCAGCACTTTTGCTTCCTCTCTTTCCATGTCCATAGCCCAATTTTGGACGTCTTTGGGGCAAGGCAATAGGTTAGTGATTCCATCCAATAGGGGCTGAATTCCTCTGTTCTTGTAAGCTGAACCCATAAACACCGGGGTAAGTTGCCGTGCAATAACCCCTTGACGGATAGCACCAAGGATGGTCTCCTCGGGTATATCTGCTTCTTCCAGGATCAAATCTGTCAGTGTGTCGGAAAACATGGATGCGGCATCCAAAAGCGATTCACGCTTTTCTGAGGCCTGGGTGATCATTTCCTCCGGTATGCTCTCAATGCGCACGTTTTCGCCATTATCACCGTCGAAATATACCGCTTTCATGGAAATCAGGTCGATAACCCCGACAAACTCTGCTTCGAGTCCAATCGGCATTTGCATGACAATCGCATTATGCCCTAATTTATCTTTCAATTGATCTACGACCCGGCAGGGATTGGCGCCACTGCGGTCACATTTATTGATAAATGCTACGCATGGAACCTCATAGCGTTTCATTTGTTGGTCAACCGTGATAGATTGGGACTGCACACCCCCGACGGCGCACAGAACCAAGATAGCACTATCCAGCACCCGCAATGAGCGTTCAACTTCAATGGTAAAATCAACATGACCAGGGGTATCAATGATGTTGATTTCATGGCCTTTCCATTCACAATAGGTTGCTGCAGAGGCGATGGTGATACCCCTTTCTTTTTCAAGCTCCATAGAGTCCATAGTGGCTCCGACCCCATCTTTTCCCTTCACGTCGTGGATTTTGTGAATGCGCTGAGTATAGTAAAGAATCCTTTCGGTCAAGGTCGTTTTACCCGAATCGATATGAGCACTGATACCGATATTTCTGACATTTGCAATTGCTTTCTTCATTGTTAATTTACCTTCTGGCTATATGGATAGGTTGCTGCGAACGAACAAAATCAAACCACCTATGGGTATCCGTCCTTGTAGCGCCATTAAAAAATCCCACATCAGCGGAAAACAAACCCGATGGGGATTCAACTACGATTCCTCACTTTTTTTGACCGCAGAATCTAAAACATTAGCAGATATTTGTCAATGGATCAATTGTGAAAAACTTGGATCTTAGGATCAAGTTTAATTTTTTTTTCTGAATCGTTTGGTCAGCGGTCTCGGCCTAAGAAGAACATATGTGGCGCCGGCTCCCCCGTCGCATAATCGGGCACTGCTAAACGCGATCACCCACTTATGCCAGGGAGCCGAGGTGAGCCATTTATATACTTTGGTCTTCAGAATCGGTTTGTGGGGTGAAGAAAGTCCCCGACCATGAATGATCAAAACAGCCCGTTTTCCTACCATGACGCTTTTATTTAAAAATCGATCAAAGGCTTGATGGGCATCATTGACACCGAGTCCGTGAAGGTCGATATGTGCCTGAATTGAGAAATATCCTTTATGAAGCAGACGAGCGACCTCGGGACTTACTTTATTCGCCGTGCCCTCGACGTATTCCGGCGTCAGCGAAACGACAAATCCGGTTCCATTTTTAATGAGCTCCTTAAGCGGTTCGACGGATTCATGCTCATCAAATGAGATCTTTTCTATAGAATTCGAATGTGTATTGGTTGTTTGACTTGGAATCGCATGGTTTGACTTAGAAATTTTTTTTACATCCGCCATCGCCATGGCTTCTTGAAAAATTATCCGATCCGATCTCAGATCGGCATTTTTTTGATCTGATTTATTGAACTTTTTTGGTTTTGACTTCGAAACAGACTTGAGATCAATCGCATTTTTTTCAAGAAGTACTTTCAGATCTTTAAAGGGCTTGAAATTCCCAGTGGAATCGGGCGATTTCATGGCGTCACCTTAAATTTCTAGCTTTGCAAATGATTTGATGATGTGAGTCGATTAAATTAATTTAACCATCCAGCAACTGATGGTCAACAAGAATCCAATCTCATGGTCTCAGTTTCAATTTTTGGCTAATATTTTATATCTGAATCGTAATGAAGATATCGATTTTAGTAGAAATATTTGATATGTTTAAGTAAGGTCATAATTATCGAAAATTAATGATGAAATTATCAAATCGATATTTTTTCACACTTATTTTGGCTTCGACATTTCGGTTTTTCTGGATGGGGAGGAGATAAATGGATTGGCAACGTCTTTTCGCTCCAAAGGTTGTTGACGCTCAAGAAGCTGTATCAAGGATCATGAGAGGTAGCCGTGTTTTTATCGGAACGGGCTGCGGTGAACCCCAACATCTAATTAGGGCCATGGTTAAAGACGAGCGCCTGCAAGATATAATGGTCTATCAGATGCTCTCTTCAACCCTTTCGCAGTTTGTAGATGATGAATCATTTATTCGCCGCTTCTCGTTAAAGCTTTTTTTTATCAGCCAATCCATGCGAAAAGCAGCGTTTGACGGTAAAATCGATTACATTCCCGAATATCTTTCCCAAATCCCTAGGTTGTTTGCCAGTCATCAAATTGGCCTGGATGCCGCCCTTGTCCAGGTCAGCCCTCCAGATAAATTCGGTTACTGCAGTCTGGGGGTGTCAGTTGATATCACCCGATCGGCTGTTGAACATGCTGCCGTCGTTATCGCCCAAGTAAATCCGAGAATGCCCAGAACCTGGGGAGACAGTTTTGTACACGTGGATGATATCGATTGGCTGGTACCCCACGAAGAGGCTTTGGTGGAAGCATTGCCGACGATAAAAGATCATGAAGTTGCTCGCAGAATCGGTCATTACGTGTCTGAGCTCGTGGATGATGGGGCCACGCTTCAGATTGGTTTCGGCAGTCTACCTTACGCCATCATAAAATATCTGGATGGTAAAAAGGATTTGGGAATTCATACCCAACTGATTACGGATGGGCTTCTTCCCTTATTTGAGAAAAACGTAATTACCAATAGAAAGAAAACTCTCTTGCCCGGGCGGGTGGTTTCTTCTTTATGTATGGGATCTGAAAAGATTTACCGATATGTTGACAACAATCCAGCCTTTTATTTCAGATCATCGGAGTTTGTCAATGATCCGACAGTAATTGCTCGAAATGATAATTTGGTTTCCATCAGTTCTGCTTTGGAAATCGATATCACCGGACAAGTATGTTCAGATTCCATGGGATATCTTTTTTATAGCGGTATTGGGGATCAGGTTGACTTTTTGCGCGGGAGTTCGATGTCCAATGGAGGCTTCTCAATTATTGCATTACCCTCTACTGCGCGTAATGGTAACGTGTCGCGGATTGTCTCCCATCTTAGTGAAGGTGCCGGAGTGGCCACCACCAGAGGAGACGTCAACTTTGTCATCACCGAATACGGCATTGCAGAGTTGAAAGGGAAGGGGATTTATCAGCGGGTAATGGAATTGGCCCAAATTGCACATCCGAAATTTCGGGAAGAACTCATCGACGTTGCCAAAAAACGGCATTATATTTTTGCCGATCAGTTACCGCCTACGACAGAAGATTTATTGTTTCTGGAGGGCTATAAAAATACCTTGAAACTCAAGAATGGAAAAATTGTAGAGTTTCGTCCCCTGCTTCCTTCCGATGAATTTGCTTACCGCAATTTCTTTTATTCTCTGCAAGAAAAAACGATATATATGCGTTTTTTTTATAAAATGAGAACCTTTTCCCATGAAGTCGTCCAAAAACAGTGGTCAAGTGTGGATTATCACAAGAACATGTCCATTATAGGACGCGTTCAAAAAGGCGGCCATAAAGAAATTATGGCCATTGGATCCTATGCAGCAGATGACGATACCAATGCTGAAGTTGCTTTCGTCGTGCGTGAAGATTTTCAAGGGATGGGGATTGCAACTTATCTAATTGAAATACTTGAAAAAATAGCAAAAGAAAACCATTACACCAGTTTTAGCGCATCGGTCCTGCGAGAAAATGCTGCCATGATCCGTGTTTTTAAGAAACGATATCCGAACGCAAAAATTTCGGTCAACAGTGGTTCAGATCTTCTGATCCGGATGGATTTTTCAGACGCCATCGAGCGCGATAATAGGGAGTAGTTGGCATATTTCGTCCTCGCGTGCACTCTTGACAATAGCTAAACCCACAGCGGAACATGAAGAATTAACTTGATAAAGTATCATATATTTAGTAATTTAAGAAGTATATGCTGGATTCTTCAAAATTCCAATCAAAATCAGCATTCAGAAATTAGCAATCCGCTCTGCAAGTAATTTATTTAAAAAATATTAAAGTTTTACCTAAAGTTACCGAATTTAATAGCAATACAAGTTTACATCAATATTAACATTTTTAGGAGGCAGGCAATTGTCATATACCCTTGGTCAAGAACAGCTAGATAGCATCGAAAACATCTTAAACCAGGATCTCATTGACAATGGAGTACGGTGCGTATTTTTGATTGATATGGCCGGCAATATCATCGCAAATCTGGACAATGGCGAAAAACAGCATGACATATACTCGCTGGCAGCCTTGGCAGCGGGCAACTTTGGTGCTGTCAGTGCGATGGCCAAAATCATTGGTGAAAATGAATTTTCACTGCTTTTCCATAAAGGGAAAAAAGAAAATATTCATTTTAACAAAATAACCACCGAATTTTTGCTGATTACGATATTCGGAAATGATATTTCATTAGGCTTTTTACGGCTAAAGGTGTCCGAATCCGTTGAGCAACTGAAGGACATCTTAAAACCTCTTCTGTCACTATAAGCGGTTCTGTTTCAGCAAAATTCCTGAAAAAGTTCGATGGTGCCATTCACCAAGGTTTGTTTTGATGGCATCAAAAATCCGAAGGATAGGGAAATCCATGTTATAAACATCTATTACGGTCCCGGTTGGGGCGACAAGACAAGTATTCTTGTTTATATAAATCGTAACTTCGCCAACCGTATAAATTCCGAAATGGCCACCATCAAAAGATATGGTGAGTGCACTTTTTTCTGAATTCCTTCCACTTGATATCGAACGCGACATTGGTTTTGATTTAAAAAATACGCTTGTATACAAATAGTTTTTTTAACATCCCGTGCCGATTTGAGGACCTATGTGATTGAGATATTGAAGTCAGTTGTTTGACTGACAGTAAATTTCTGAACAAAACAAGAATTTTTATAGGAGAAATAAATTGGGTGAACCAAATGATGCTGACAACTTGAATTCTGGACTTGATAACCGGCTGGACGATCTCTTTGCTGAGAACGACACCCCGTTGTTGGATAAGGAAACTGGTAATGCATCGGAACACTATCCACTTTCAGAATTGAAAAATTTAATTTTTTCCCTCGATTGGGAAATTACGGATGAGGTCCTAGAAAAGCTGCTACAGCAGATAAAGGACCTGAATATGACTTATGACCATGATAAGATCGTGCTAACTTTTCTGCAGATTCTCAATGCAGTGGGAGTTTATATTAAAACAAATCGGGCCAAGGCACATCCCAGTTCATTTAAAACCTTGAATACAGTTTTTTCAAGTCTGGATAAGGTAGTGCTCTCCAAAAATATGTCAGATTCGGATAAGAGAAAGATCCTTAGCACCGAAATGAATCGATATAAAAAGTTGAGAACTTTGGTCGCTCAGAGCAAAGCTGAAAAGGAAAGACATAAAATGATGCGTCAGGAAGCGGGTGGCGCGGTACCTGAGTCGTTTTTTCAGATACCCAATGCTGCAGAAGGCAAATTACCGGACACTGAGCTACAGCCGGATGTTTTTGCCGAAGCCCTGAACAAAGCCGTAGAGGAAATCAAACAGCACATTCAAACTGAGATTAATGCTTTAAAAGCTGAACTAAAGTCATTACTCTGAAAAAAAGTTTACCTTTCAATTAACACCGGTTTTTGGGGCTAGATAATTTGATATATGGTTGTAATTTGTGAAAAATGCGGAAAGAAATACCGCGTAGATCCAGTCAAAATCATGGGTAAGGCTGCCAGCTTCAATTGCCATGTCTGCAGTGATATCATCATGGTTTTTAAAGCACAGGCAACACCTCCTCAACCTGCTTCTAAAATGAAAACACCGTCAGCCACAACGATCGTTGAGCCATTCGCTGCAGAGGGGGCGATTATAAAAGAAAGTGTGCCTCTCACCGACGAAACCGAAGCCGTTGCGCAACACCGTCGTAAGTCAAGAGGCTTTGGCCTACGTGCCAAAATGATACTGTTATTCTTTTTTATTCCATCCTTACTGACGGCAGGGGCCAGTCTTTATTACTTAGGGTACTTTGAAAATTTCTCACATCTGTTTTTACAGGAAAGCGCGCAGATTGTCGTTCAACAATCTGGAGAAAAAAGCGTTAACCCATCATCTGATAACGAGACCATGCAACCCCGGTCGAAAGTATTCACCGGCAACGCACGGAAAATCGCATTGGTAATGCTTAGCGCAGCACTACTGCTTATCGGTATCATTGTCTTAGTTTATGCAAATCGACTAACAGGGAAGATTGAATCGTTGACCGATGTTGCCGAGCGTATCAGTGCAGGCGATTTTGAAATTAAAATTGAAATGAAATCAAGAGATGAAATCGGAGAACTTGCCCAGGCCATCGCTAGAATGCGTGACAAAATCCGGTTTTCCATTGAAAAGTTGCAGCAGCATCCATGAAAATTACGTGTCATTTTTTCCGAAGTATATAAGAGGTTTAAGACCTGAATGAAAACCGATATCGAATCCAGAATGAATGAAGCAGAAGTTTGTCGATCCATGGGATTGTACAACGACTCACTTGATATTTACGAAAGTATCCAATCGATCATTGGCCTCGAGGATACTCAGATAAAGGATAAGATCCAAAAACAGATTAGTTTGCTGAAAAATGAGATCGCCAATCAAAAAGAGGCACAGCCAACCGATGTGGACATTAAGGGAAGCTTAATTTCCGAGATAGTATCTTCCGGTAATGGGGATGTTCCGGAGATTCTTAACAGCGCTGCTGCATTTCAGGAAATGGGGCTTCACTCGGAAGCGCTGACCCAATATAGGAGACTATTCGAGGAAGATTATCCGGCTGAAAAAGTGATCCCCTTGGTGACCGAAAGTCTGTTTAAGCTACATTCACCGGCAAAAGCAGTTGAAGCGTTTAATAAGCTACTCAGCGAACAAAAATTAGAAGAAAAGACTATCGGTCGCATCAAGTTTTTGTTTGGACAGGAATTGGAAAAACGAGATCTTCGCGATCTGGCCCTTGATATTTATAAAGAGGCGAGTAGCCTGGATCCCTCGGATACGGAGATCACAAAGCATTTAGATTCTATTACCGCGACCTCTGGTTCAAGTTCAAAATATGACTACCTTTTAAAAGAAAATTTAGTCAGCACTGACCAATTGCAAAAAGCTTTCGCACTGTCCAAAAAAATGAACAAAAGTGTGGAGTTTGTGTTGATAGAGCATTATCAAATCGACAAGGAAACCATTGGAAAATCATTTTCACTTTTCTATGGTTGCCCTTATAGAGCTTACGATGCGTCACTTCCAGTGCCTGTCGAGCTGCTGGCCAATCTCAAGAAAACATTTTTGCTAAATGAGATTTGGGTTCCTCTCAGCTGGGACAAAAACGGTATGGAAGTCCTGATCGATGATCCCCGGAACTTGAACAAAACCGATAACATCAAAACCTTGATGCGGACTACCAAAATTAATTTTTCAGTAGCCATCCGTGAGGACATCCAGCAATACATAAAGAGTTTTTTCGATCAGGACGGACAATTATCCGATCCCCAACCGGAGGAAGAAGTGCTGGATGATTTTGACCTGATTCCGGATATATCTTTTGAAGAGGAAGAAGAGGAGGAAACCGAAGTCGAGGAAGCCGATGAGGCTTCCAGCCAAGTCGTCAAACTTGTAGATCAGACGATCATTGCCGCTTACCGAAAAAATGCTTCTGATATTCACATTGAACCATCTCCCGTCACCAAGGCAACCAGCATCCGCTTTCGGCTGGATGGTGTCTGCCAAGAATACATGAAAGTCCCAAATTCCATTGTACGAGGTGTCATATCCAGGGTCAAAATTATGTCTAATTTGGATATTGCCGAAAAACGTTTGCCCCAGGACGGTAAAATCAAATTTAAGCGC
>JASFFJ010000242.1:0-9882 GCA_050124355.1 Desulfobacterales bacterium
CAATCTCCCATAAAAATTGTGGCGGGGTTGAAATTATAAATTAAAAATGCGGCCAAAGCCCCGCCGACCGACATGGCAATCAATGCAGCCTCCGGTGTTGACACCCAAAACAGGATGGTCAAAAAAAAGACGGCAATAAGGCCTATCCCGGCACAGAGTCCGTCCATATTATCCAGCAGGTTAAAGGCATTGGTGATCCCTACAATCCAGGCGATGGTCACCATGGTGTCTAATGTCAATGACGTGAACCAGTGAAGCCGAAACCCCAAAAAGGCGACCAGCAGCGCAACCAGGATTTGACCGACCAGCTTGGTATGGGGCTTAATATGTAAGAAATCATCCAGCAGCCCCAGTAAAAATAAGAAGGTCATGCCCAGCCAGATTACCGCGCCCAACGAGGGTAGATTCACCGAATCCGAGGTTCTGAAAAAGTGGGGCACAATAGTGGAAAAGTCTGCTATGAAAAACAGCGCGCTGGCGATGCCAAGGTAGATGGCCACGCCTCCCAACAGAGCTGTGGGTTGTTTATGCCACCGTTGCGTTGAGGGATAGGCAATCCAGCCTTTTCTCCTCGCAATTGCACGTACCACCGGTGTGGCGGCCAGACACAATAGAAATGCGAATAAAGGTGTTAAAAATTGCATTACATCTATTTTCTCATGAAGGTCATAATTTCCAAAAGAATTTCATCAAGGTTTACTTGAGGCTTAAAACCAATCAGGCGGGCTAGTTTTTCAACGCTTGGGACTCTGCGCATCATATCTTCAAAATCCGCCTGGTAGGCCTCTTCGTAGGGAATCAAGACAATTTCCGATTTAGATCCCGTTAGAGCGATTATTTTTTTGGCCAGATCTAGCATAGTTATTTCTTCGATGCCGCCGATATTAAAAACCTGCCCAAAAGATTCCTCATTATCCACTAGTGCCATAAACACCCGGACAACATCCTTTACGCCGGTAAACGTCCGGGTTTGCGAGCCATCCCCATAGACCGTTAATGGATCATCATTCAAGGCCTGCGCAATGAATCTGGGGACAACCATACCATAAGTGCCGGTCTGTCGGATGCCGATCGTATTAAACAATCGGGCAATGGTAACCTTTAGACCGCCGGTTCTATTGTAGGCCAGCGCCGTAAATTCGTCCATTAGCTTCGAGGCTGCATAGCTCCATCTGAATTTGCTCGAAGGACCATAAACAATATTATCGGTTTCGACCAGGGGTGCATGGGTGTGTTTGCCATAAACTTCCGACGATGAGGCGATGAGAACCTTTTTTCTGAACTTTGCACAAAGCTCGAGAACCTTTTCAGTTCCCTGGATATTGGTTTTAATCGATTCCAGAGGATAGTCCAAGATATACTTTACGCCCACCGCAGCGGCCAAGTGGAAGACCGTATCACAAATACCGACTAACTCCAGCATGGTGTCATGATTGAGGATGGTATCGATATGAACAAATAATCTGTCCCGGAAAAGATCATTTTTTTTCAAAAAATCAATGTTTTCCATTGATCCGGTAGAAAGATTGTCGATGATGTATACCTCATCTCCTCTCGCAAGGTAGGCTTCAGCCAGATGAGATCCGATAAAACCGGCACCACCGGTAATTAACACTCGCATGTCAGCTCCTTAATGCAATTATGGATATCATTCGATGATTAAATGGATGTGTTGTAGGATTACTTTCTAAATCAGGATCTTTAACGACAACAACATCACGGTGACTGCTTTAGTGACGGCTTGCAATGCTGTTCCTTGATACCACGCATGCAGTACGGTTGTCCTGGTTTTAGGTGTCAAGCACTTATTTATTGTATTCCTGCAAGATTCTTTCAATAACGATCTGCTCGTCAAACTCTTTCTCAATCTTGCAGCGCCCGGCCTTGCCCATATCTTGCCGTTGCTGCCGATGCTCGAGCATCCATTGCATTGCCCGCACAAGGGCTGCAACATCCTGGGTCGGTACCAGCAAGCCGGTTCTTTGGTGGTCAACTGTCTCGCGGCATCCAGGGCTGTCTGCGGTAATTATTGGTTTGCCCATAGCAGCAGCCTCCAAAAGAGATCGTGGGATGCCTTCACGGTAATAGGAGGGCAAAACCACCACATCGGCCGCAGCAAGGACCGGCCGCACGTCCTCGACCGCCCCAAACCATTCAAGAATTCCGGCTTGCTGCCAGCGCTCCAGATCCGCTTTGGGAATGACATTCGGGTTGCGTTCATCACGACCCCCCAACAGCTGAAAGTGGACCAGGGGTGCAATTCGGCGTACTTCGCGAGCGGCTTCGACAAATTCGTAAATGCCTTTGTCCTTCAACATCCGGGCAACCAGTAGAAAAGTGACGCCGGGATTATCGTCAACAGCCGGCTGGATAGCAGGCTTAAAGCGCTCACAATCCACACCTGATCCCGGGAGCACATCGGTTTTTCGCCACCGGGAAGATCCACTGATCAGATATTGACGGTCATCTGAATTTTGAAAAAACGTAAAATCAGCACATTTGATCCCGGCGCGAAACATCTGCCTGACCACCATGCGTGACAGCGTGACGTTATTGCCGGTGAAAACATAGCCCAGACCGGTCACCGTATTGATGATTTTCGGAACGTCTGCAAGGCGGGCTGCCAGGCTCCCGTAAATAACCGGCTTGATGGTAAAATGATGGACTATATCCGGTCGCTCGCTTCGATACCAACACCAGAGCCGGTAAAACAATTTCAAGTCCGCCAGCGGGTTCATTGCCCTTTTATTGATGGGCAGGTGTTTGAAGGTAACTTTTAAGGCCGAAATTTTCGATTCAAATCCGTCTCCAGCTGATCCACCGCCCAACACGGTATATTCCGCTTTCTTTAGTGCACGTATCATTCCAGCTCGAAAATTGTATAATGTCCATGCACAACGCGAAACCAGTATAATTTTTTTTTGTGCTTTCGGTCCTTTTTTTTTATGTGTCCTAATAAACTTTCCCACGTAATTTGAGTGTTTTGGTGTTTAATAAATTTTTTTGGGCTTATTTACCCCAACGTTGCAACTAAGGGGTTTACAATCTAAGATGTGCTAGAGGCCCAGCCAGCGTTCCCGCCACATTTCCCACATCAGCAACGGCCACAGGCGATACTGATGATTTACCTGTCCACAAAGGTGTTCTTTTATTTTTTTTTCTACGAATTTGCTGTTAAACAGCCCTTCTTTATTTAGCCGTTCGGCGGAGAGATAATCCAAAAGAAGATCTTTTAGCTCAAACCGCAGCCAATGGTCAATCGGAACACCGAATCCCATTTTAGGACGTTCAAATAACTTTACAGGTAAATATCTTGCAAGCAGTTTTTTTAGAAGGTATTTGCCGGTACCGTTGCGGTACTTAAAATGCTCCGGCAAGTTGGCTGTAAATTCAACCACACGATGATCGAGTAAGGGTACCCGAATTTCCAGACTGGTTGCCATACTGGCTCTATCCACCTTTGTCAGCATACCGTCGGGCAGATATGTTTTCTGGTCGACCGTCATAAGACGCGATAGCAGCGGCCAGTCGGCGGTTTCCCTAAATATTTCGTCAAACTTGCTGTTCTGAAGCGCCCGTCCAGTAATACTTGAAACCTCGCTTTCAGACCAGAGACATATGGTCATTCGATATAGTTCAGAAATCCGGGTCTGTTCCATCAGTTTTAGTAATTTTTGCCATTTATCCGGAAAATTTGCCATTCGTAAGCGTTGTGGCAAAAAATTATGTAACGGAAGATAACAATTTTCGACCCAGGATGATGGAATGAACCCTAAAATTTTAGCCAAGGCCTTTTTTAGCGGTAAGGGAAACCGATGAAATCCTGCCGCCATCGATTTCGTGGTCCAATAGCGGACATATCCGCAAAACTGCTCATCTCCACCGTCTCCGGAAAGCGCCACAGTGACTTTTTGGCGCGTCAGGTGACTCACCAGGTAAGTTGGTATCGCTGACGAATCGGCAAAGGGTTCATCATAAACGTCGGCTAGGCGGAAAATAACATCAAGGGCGTCTTTGGCGCTGACATATAACTCGGTGTGGTCCGTATTCAGATGCGCTGCAACCCTGGCAGCCCAAGGCGCCTCATTATAACCTTGCTCCTTAAAGCCGATGCTAAAGGTCCTCGACGGTGTTGAACTAACTTTTTGCATCAGGGCAACCACCATGGATGAATCAATCCCACCGCTCAACAGGGCTCCCAAAGGAACATCGCTGATCAGCCGATCAGATACAGCGTTCGTAAGTAAATCATCCAGCCGTTGAAGATACTCCTCTTCATCATTCCCTGAACCGCTTTCAGTTATGGATGGATCGGGTATCCGCCAGTATTCTTTTGTTTTGGCATTTTCTCCATCATACATCAGGAAATGGCCCGGAAGCAGTTTGTACGTATTTTTAAAAATGGTACCCGGCGCAGGGATATATTGGTAATGTAGAAACAGCGGAATGGAATCAAGGTCTATCGTTTTGGTAATTCCGCCAAAGGTCATCAGCGCCTTTAACTCAGAGGCAAAAAGCAGGGTATGGTGATTTTCACTGAAGTGGTAATAAAGCGGTTTAATACCGAGACGATCCCTGGCTAGAACAAGGACTTGATGACGACCGTCCCATATGGCAAACGCAAACATCCCGATAAATTTTTCCAGACATTCCATTCCCCACTGAAGATAGGCTTTCAGGACAACCTCGGTGTCGGTGGTGCTATTAAACGTGTGGCCGAATCTTTCAAGGAGTTTACCAATTTCTTTGAAATTGTAAATTTCACCGTTGTAGGATATGAGTACCTTGCCGTCATCGCTTTTCATGGGTTGGTGTCCGGCACTGGATAGATCGATAATCGACAGTCTACGGTGAGCCAAACCCACCCCGGCGTGCTCATCAATAAAAAGACCCGAGTCATCCGGTCCGCGATGGGCAAGAGTTTCGCAGGCTTCAGGCAGCTTTTCACGTAAAAATTTAAAATTATCTCTGGATCTAAAACCGACAATACCACACATGATCTCAGGTCTCGTGACTCATCCCGCTGCTAGCGCCGCATAACTAACCATTCAATAATAGCCTTTGTCATACGACTCAATAATCATAAGGAAAAACATTTATAGAAGGACATGATGTCTGCATTAACAACCGCCGCCGTATCCGCCTTGTTTGAAAGGATGGTGACGATTAGGATGTTGATCGTTCGATTGCGCTTTGAACGGGTCTCAAACAGAGAGAGCCAACTCCTCATAAGCCGGGACAATAGCCTTTACATCAAACTTTTCCGGCAAAAGAGAACCCTTTGTATGTTTATGAGATCTCATTTGTTTTTCAATCGCCTTAGATAGTGCTTGTATATCATTTTCAGGAACTAAAGCACCTTGTGATTCATTGACGATTATTTCATCAACACCCCCTGGGCAGTTAAAAGCCACAACCGGTGTACCGCAAGCTAAGGATTCGAGCACGGCATTTGGAAGGCCCTCATAACGTGAAGAAAGAACAAAAAGGTCAGCAGTTGAGAAGTATATAAATGGGTTTTTCTGATAACCCTCAAGTCTTACATAGCCGGATAGGTTCAATGAATTAATCTGATTTCTAAGGTTTTCTTTCTCCGGACCATCACCAAGCAGGGTTAAATGAACCTTTTGATTTTCTCTAACAATTTTTGACATCGCATTTATGAGTAAATCAAAGCCCTTTCTGTGTTCCAATGTCCCGGCTGAAACTATTTTATAAACTGAACGATGCTTGTCTGGATGATCCGGCTGCAGATGGGATCGGATCTCTTCAGCCAGAACAGGATTGTAAATCGTTATCATTTTATCAGGTCTGATCCCAAAATTTATCTGAAGGTCCTTCTTTATTGCATTTGCCGGACATATTATCCTGTCCGCATAGTTAAGCAGTCTTTTTTTTAACACACGAAAGACAAGGTTTTTATATCCATTTGCAAGATTCCTCGATGTAAGGTTGCACTCACGTAGAAAAAGACGTGTTTTGCTAGGCAAAAACGGTTTAATAAGTAATAGGGCAAGATTAAGGTGGTCTAGCGTTGATAGGATCATATCCGGATTAATTTTCCTGATCGTATTTGCCATTTCAGGAATTGCTCTGCTCACTTTTTTATATCCAAGACCATGAAAGGCGATATCGTCCGGAACTATTTTCAGATAAGGTCCTGTGGGATCTACAACAATCAGATGCAAATAAAATCTGGAACGATCGAATTTTTTTAACAGGTTAACGAATACCCTCTCAGCCCCTCCGGCGACAAGGCTTGGCAGCATAAACGCAATTATCTTTTTTTTACCTCCAGCCATCGGTATGTAAAAGTAAATTCCGATTTTTCGATAAACGTCTAAACGTCATTTTCATATTTTTGGTGGATTTGTGTCTCAGTGACTTAGCGACTCAATTATTAAAATTTATTTTATTTGGCGCCCTTAAAATCTTTTCTATTATGTTATCCCATTGACCCATTATTGAATCGATATTCAACCGATCACTTATTTTCATCGCTTCCTTGCCAACTCGTCGTCTTTCTTCAGCATGATTGATTAAAAAATTCATTCTTACTGAAAGCGCGTGAATGTCTCCGTTCTTAACCAAATAACCGTCTATTTTATCGGTAATAATCTCATTCGGCCCTGCTATGCAATCAAAGCTGACACATGCGCAGCCATACGCCATGGCTTCGCAAAGGACATTCGGAAAACCTTCCATTCTGGAAGACAACACAAAAATTGGAGATTTCTGATACCATTTATCTATCGTTTCAGTTCTTCCGGGCATACTGATAGAGTCTGCTATACTTAAATCGTTTATTAATTTTTCTAAATTTTTTCTCTCGCCGCCTTCACCAATAATTGTCAACTTCCAATCCTTCTGGTCCAAACGTGAAAATGCTTTAATTAATCTGTCAAACCCTTTCTGTCTGTTAAGCCGTCCAACCGCTAAAATATTTTGATCTTCTTTATTGTTATATGGAATCATTTCTTTTATGTTCAACGGATTGTTTATAACAAACGTATTTGCTAAACGACGATACTTTTCTTGATCGTACCTTGTTTGTACAATCAGGGCATTTGAAAATCGATATACTAGTTTTCTCATATTCACCCATACCCGCGACGCCAAAAAATCATAATTTATTCTCTCGGCGATAATTATGGGTTTGTTGATAATCCTGCAAGCGATCGTTGATATGATATTGGTTTCAGTCATAAAACTGATGACGATATCCGGATCTATTTTTATGAGTTTTTTGGCAATTACGTTTATTCTTTCAACATTGTTGGCGATGGCGTTGAATATTGAGACTGAATTTTTCAGTAGTGACAATTGTTCTAATGTGATTCGGTCATCCAGCGAGTAAAAAGGCTTTGAGTTACCCAGAGTAATAATTATGATACGGTAATTTTTTTGTGCCCAATAATTGGCCATTAAACTCAAAACCCGCTCTGCCCCCCCACTGTCCAAGGACGAAATTATAAATGCTATCTTCACATCCGCTCTTCCTGTAAAATAAGTCTGTTCGCAAAGTAAACAAGGAATAGAAATGAGATCAAATACACAAATGATGTCGACAAGGCGATCCCTTTAAGCCCAAAATAGTGAATAAAAAGAATGTTGAAGCCGATATTCACCACCAAATTGATCGCCGCCCCCCACATAAGGATGTGATTTGCACGCAAAGCGGATATAAGACGAACCACAACAATGCCGCCAATGTAGAAAGGAATCTGGAAAGCAAAATAAGCCTGTACCGCTGACACAATGGCAGTATCGCCTGCTGTAAAAGATCCACGTTGGAATATGATATTTACGATTGAATCAGAAAATACGTAAATTAATATTGCAGTCGGTATGCCGACGGCAAAAATTAGGCTCAGGTAGGATTTAAGGATGCTTCGAATATTCTCCCAATCCATTTCCGAAACCATTCTTGTAAAATAGGGCAGCACCGCGGTACCGATGGCAGTTGTCGCCAAGGTCAACACTGCGGCAATGATTTTATTTCCATAGTTGAGTGCCGCAACGCTGCCGGGGGCAAGGGTTGCGGCCATGCCTTTGTCGACCAATTCGGTGCTTCCCATTAATATGGATCCGGCAGTCATTGGCAGAAACTGCCCGATGACTATCCGCAGGTGGGGATCAAAGCCTATCAGGCGTGGCCTCAAAGAAAATTTACGTTTAATAATAGCTCCGCTGATCAAGACAGTTTCCAAACCAAATCCCAGAATCGTGCCGATGACAAGTGCATATATACCCAGGAAGGCACCGCCGGTAAAGATAAAGAAAACTGCAGACAAAGGGCCTAAAATCGGTAGAATCGCAGCCAGGGCAAAATTATCCAGCGCATTCAGCACCCCGGCACAAATCGTTGAAAGACCCTTGAGTAGAATTATCGGCGTCAATGCATACAGGATCAGCCGAGTCAATCTTAGTTTTTCAGGCGAAAATCCGGAACATAAGGCAGGCAGGTAAAGCGGCGTAAAAACGATAAGGATAACAGACAGGACAAGGCCGAAGAAAAGAAACCCGGTGATAACACCGGTTAAAACTTTCTGAGCACCGACAAGTCCCAGATTTCTATAGACTCGAATGAAGGTGGGCAAAAAAGATGCCGAAATAGAACCGGCAAGTATGTTGACGATAAAGCTGGGTACAAGCAGTGCTATCAAAAATGCGTCAACGGCATCGCCGGTGCCGAACCAGGCCGCCACAGTAAGTTCTTTGGCAAAACCGCCACCTTGAGATAAAATTGTAAAAAAGCCGACGATGGTTGCGGCACCGAGTATCTTTCTTTTAATGGATTTAAATCCGGTTTCCAAAAAATTTATACCATCTCCACCTTTTCGGTTCTTATGGATAAAGGATCAAACCCGGCGATTATCCCTCCAAAATACCATAAATAATAATTCTCATGAATGGCAAAGTGGAAATTGGAAAATAGTAGAAAAAAAGTGAAAGACAGAGGATAAAATAGATAAACCAATTTATCTGCGCTATTGGGAATCAGTCGGTAATCTGAAATTGCTTTCTTTAGGATAAGCGTAATAAAAACCACATATAAACCAAAACCGAGTATACCCGTTTCTGCCAAAAATTGCAGGAATACACTATGCGGATGTGGGAAATTTAGATTTTTAATTTCATCATAATAATCAGAACTCAGTCCGACTCCCCAAACAGGGTTACTCGTGAATTTATCAACGGCACTTTTCCATATAGGCAGACGAGATATAATTTTGCCGGCTGTTAGATAGTAGTTTGTCTCAAAATTATGCAATTTGATGTCATCTACTTCACCACTTCCGCGAATCATAAAATCATAGACATTTTTAATTTTTATGCCCGGCTGAGCCCTTTCTAAATCCCCCTGCAAATTTCTGACTATCGTGTGCCAGCTGCCATCGGCCATCCTATGACCTAATCCATAATAAATATGTTTCTTACGGTCCAGGCGATCGTGATCTTCGGATGTATAATTAATAGAGCGCGTTCCGGCAGTCGTTGTGACATAGACGGAAATCGAAAATTCTTCTGAAAATCTCATGCTCCACTCGAGGGTGTGTTGGTAAGCGTTTTGCCATGGCGTCAAATCCGGGTTTCTCAATAGATAACCATTTGAACGTTTCTTACCACTGAGTTTAATGACATTACTCTGTCTAATCGCATTAAAAACATTTTCAATTTTAGCTCCTTTCGGTTTTTTATCAAATATCTTCCAGCCCGCCGTAGTACCGTCTTCGGCATCTTCATATACCGTTGTTTGATCCAGCGACAAAACGCTCAATATCCGATGTATTTGTTGCTTAAATTGGAGACCGACGTTTTGGGTTAAATAAATAGTCAATAAGAAACCAAATAGTGCCATCATTGAAACTAAAAAGACCC
>JASFFJ010000243.1:0-9872 GCA_050124355.1 Desulfobacterales bacterium
GCTTTCATATGCTGCGTTGCTAAGGGTTCGAAGTAAAGAACTACGATGTCACCCTTAGACGCCTTGCCTATGAAAGCTTCCAACTCGTGCAAAATCCAGGTATCACCTGCATGGTGAGAGCGAAGTTTTTCATACGACGACCGTGAAATCCGGCCTAAACTCCTTGTTTTCTGCTTTTGAGGCGTATCCCCGCGGGTTGCACACGATTCTTGTTTTTCCTATGTGGTAGTCGAAGCTTTCGTGGGTGTGGCCGTGAATCCAGAGAGGCGGCTGATGATTCCGTATAAAGTCGTCCATGTTGGAGGCGAACGCGGCACTCACCGGGTACATCCTGTACCGTTCAATGACTGATTTAATGGATGGGGCGTGATGGGTCACCACAATCGACCTTTTCGGCTCTCCTGTTTTGAAGAACTCCGTTAGTTTCCGGACAGTCTTGGCGTGCCAGGCCTTCGTGTCACCCGGCGAAAGCCGCTGATTTGTTTTACTTAGATGGATCAACCTATAGTCGTTCATAAAATCGGCCGCGGCCATCGATGAGATGTGCTGGTCACCGAGCAGCGCCATATCTGACCAAAGCGTACAACCAAAGAAGCGATATCCTCCAATCTCTACAGCGTCGTTTTCAAGGACGCGAACATTCGTTCCTTCGGCCTCCATTTTAAGCTGATCGATGAGTCCGGGGAATTTTTCCCTGTAAAATTCGTGGTTGCCCAACACATACAGCACAGGAACCTTAAAGTTTTGGTTAAGTATCCACTGAAGTCCATGGTTTTTGATATGGATGTCACCTGCCAATACGACAACATCGGCGGCGCCAACCGGCGGCACGAAATCGCCGAACTCAACATGTAGATCACACAAGATATGTATCTTCAATAAAACACCTCCGACTCAATTCATAAGCCACCCACCTTGGTGGGATGAGAATTTAAAAGATTTTACCGTTACCACGAGGGCACGCTTGATGGACGTAAACATAGTCGATGCCGGCGGCTTATGGATTGAGATAAATCAGCGGTCACCAGCAGAGGTGCCCCGGCCTCTTCAAGAGACCACCCTCATACCCGCAAGCTCTGCCGGTGGTCGCTGATTGAGATCAACGTTTCAGGACATCTATCATTTTCGGAAATAAATGAACAGGGTTAGTTGGTCGCTTCAATTCATACCGCCTCATACTAAACCTGGAACTACGGAGATAAGGAATCAAAACTCAATACCTGTTTTGACCGGATCATTTGATCGTCCCAATTCAATTCAGCTAAAATCGTTTTTTGCGGCATTGGTCTGTGCTGCGGGAACGGAAATGTGTCACATCGTCGGCATCACACCGGAGACCCCGACATTAAGCCAAGCTAAGGTTTGATCCCTTTTCCTACTCTTGACAATGATGAAAAATTGAAGTA
Organism: Desulfobacterales bacterium; assembly: GCA_050124355.1. GTDB lineage: Bacteria > Desulfobacterota > Desulfobacteria > Desulfobacterales > JAFDCJ01 > JAFDCJ01. The sequence goes on from JASFFJ010000243.1 coordinate 1,407, forward strand.
AAAATATCGAAAATTGTTGACAACCATCTCTTGTTGCTCGGAAGCACATCGCTGATTGTCCCCTCAATCGACCATTGACCTCCTCCGAAATCTTGTCCTGAGCTAAATCTCATCGCAAATCGAATGTCACCTACTGCCAACTACATTCAACAATCGACTCACATTTAACCTTCGCCTTCATGGAGAAAGCCATGAAAAAGGGTCACCAGAAGATGCCAATGCGAAAGCCTCTAAAGGTTTTATATCCTTTGGAGGCCCTTTTGATATGATGACGACTAAATAAAGCGTTTACCAAAAAATTAGATTTGGTGTGATGTCAGTGATATCAGTATTCAAACAATAAGGGGGTAAATTATGAAACGGGATAAATTCGATTGATGATCTAAAGGGTATCCAAATGCGAATCGGAGGCTATGGCGGAGCCGTTATGAAATCGCTCGGTGTTGAACTGGTAAAGCTACCATTCTCCGGTAAAGCAATAGAGAAGGCGCTGCAAGAAGGTAAAATAGACGCAGCCGAGTGGATGGGACCCGCACCTGATCGGGAAGCTGGTCTGTATAAGCACGCAAAATATTATTACTATCCTGCATGGCACGAGCCATCTGCCGCAATGGATTTGTTCATCAACAAATTTAAATGGGAAGCCTTGCCGAACGACCACAAAGCTGTTATCAAATTCGCGGCCGCGGCGATAAATAACCGTATCCTTTGCCATAATTGTTACTTGAACAGTGCTTCCCTTTCAAAATTAGTTCATGAACACAACGTTCAGCTCAAAGAGTACCCCGGCAACGTGCTCCAAAAGTTTCGACAAATTTCTGATAAGATACTGCAAGGGCAAGCTTCTAAAGACAATCAAACCAAAGAAGTTTTAAATAGCATTTGGCAATTCCAGAAAGAGGCTACTGGGTGGTCGGAGGTTTCATTGCAATCCTTTTTGAATGCCCGCAACAAAGTTTAGATTTCAACCTCCTAAAATCATCTTAAGCAATGGCAGGCAGGGTCAGCATCAACCCCTGCCTTTTTTAATCTGATTCAAAAGCTTGACTTAAATATCAAATCTTAGTTTATAGCATAATCAACCCAGAATAGAGGAGGTAGCGGAATGAAAGCTTTTGCCGATAAGGCCTACGATCTTTTACGACAGGTCCCGGAAGGCCGTGTGACAACTTACAAAGAAATCGCTCATGCCCTGGGAACCAAAGCCTACAGAGGTGTTGGACAGGCCATGAAACGAAACCCCTATGCTCCTGAGGTCCCCTGACACCGGGTTGTTGCCTCATCCGGTCGGATGGGTGGATTTCAGGGCAAGACATCGGGAGTTTCAATACAGAAAAAAATTAAAATGCTCAAAGCGGAGGGAATCGAGTTCAATGGCGAAAAAATCAAGAATTTTGAAAATGTTCTGTTCCGGTTCCCCGTGCGATAAAACTGGACAGAGCCACGTCATCTGAACAGTTAATTGATTGGAATTAAACGAGTTACTCGCTTACTAAACTCATGAAAATTCCAAGCACCAAATAACAAAATTCAAATAAATCCCAATGACCGAAATTCGGAATTAAAAACAGGTAAGTTGATGCGAGACATTCAATATGTGATTGTCAGGATACGGGCTGTCTTAGTTCGGAACATATTTAATTAAAAGGGGTGTTGTAAATGAAAGAATGGATTTTGCCGACCTTGGGAACGTTTATCTGTTGGGGGTTATGGAGTTTTATTCCTAAAATTACCACCAGATATATCGATCCGAGAAGTGCCATTGTTTATGAAGTTATCGGCGGCATTGTACTTTCCGTTACTGTCCTGAGCGTTACGAATTTTCAATTAGAGGCGCATCCTAAGGGAATTGCTTTGGCGGGATTGGCCGGTTTGGTTGGATTTGTGGGTGCTCTGTGTTTTCTTTATGCCGTCTCAAAAGGGCCGGTTTCCATCATCGCACCTTTGTCTGCATTGTATCCTATTTTATCTGTCGGTTTGGCCATCATTTTTTTGAACGAAACCATCACCATCAAACAGGGTTTCGGTATTATTTTCGCCGTCCTGGCTGTTATTTTGGTATCCACCTGATGTTGATAATCGAGCCAATCGTCCATTTTGATTGACATTGGCATAGGTTACAGATTAAATTAAAGGTTTCAAAACAAGATAGACTCAGATACCATAAAAACCACTGCAAATTTGTTGCTATTAGCAGCTACAGGAGGAAATTATGAAGTTTTTGGTATGTTACGATGAGACAAATGAGGCCAAAAAAGCGTTGAAAGTGGCCCAGGAGCACGCCAAAGTCTGGAACGCGAAACTGGAAATCGTCAATGCCGTCATCCGAATAGAACCGCTCAAGCATTCTGCAGTTGAAAAAATGGAACTTAACCTGGCAAAACAGGTCGAGAAAATTTTAGGCAGCGATGATCCGCCTTATGATGTGCAATTGCTGCTGACCGATCTAACCTCCGGTGAGCAATTGGTGAAATTTGCCGAAGATATGAAAATTGATCTAATATTTCTCGGAATCGTTAAAAAATCCAAAGTCGGAAAACTTTTATTCGGCTCCACGGCCCAGTATGTCATTTTGCATGCTCCCTGCCCCGTTGTGACGGTTCAAACATAATGCGGCATTCTGAATTCAATATTGTTTGAATTTAAAATTTCTCATACCCTGAATGGGAGTGATCTGTTTCAAAGGGAATGGTCAGTTCATATAAACCATTCTTTACCCGGGCGTTTGCCTGCAAATGCCCCTTTTCAAAAATTCTCATCATCTTTTTGTTTGCCTGAAGTACTTCAGCGGTAAACCCTTTTAGTCCCCGATCTTTTGCCAGTCGTATCAGGATTTCATATAGAGTCGTCGCAATCCCCCGTCCATGATACTTTTCATCGACAACAAAAGCCAAATCCCCATATGAGCTTTGCTCATCCTTAACAAATCTTGCTTCGGCAATAATGGTCTCCTGATCGGGCTCTCCGGTAAGCGCAACCACCGACATGACTTGGCTGTAATCTATATTGACATATTCCTGCATTTTTTTGTGGGGCATGATCGAAATGGGGTATAAATATCGGCGGTAGACCGTTTTTTGGGAGAACCGGTAGAAAAGACGGCGCATGGCCTCTTCGTCGGAAGGTTTGATAGCTCTGAACCGGACCTTCAATCCATCTCGAAAAGTGCGCTCGGTCGCGATTTCCATGGGGTATAAACGCGCGCTTTTGGATAAATAAATCTGATCCGAGAACAGAATTTTCTTTATTTTGCCCTGCTCGACAAGTTTTTCGCGGTCGTCGGGGTGGGCAATATCAATCAACGCCTGAGCTCGTTCGCGGATGGTACGCCATTTCAAGTTGGCGATACCGTATTCCGTGACGACCACATCAATGGACTCGCGCATATGGAACTGGTTGCGAAGATCGCGCAGCATCACCACAATATTGGGGACTCCTTGCGGACTGCGGCTTGGCAACCCGAATACAGTGCGACCGCCGGGAGAGATCTCGGTGCCGGTAAACAGATCCGCCCCTTGACCCGGACCGGAGGTAAGGTTTCCCTTTCCGACGGAGAAAGCAACCCGCCCCAGCAGGTCCACCTTGCGAGCCCGGAACACGGCCACAAAATTTGGATTACGTCCGATTTGGGTGGGATCGAACACTTGTTCGACACCTTGAAATTCTATCAGTGGATTGCGATCCAACCAGGTCATCAGCTTCGGTGTTCCTAAAGCGTAGGAAGCAACGGATTTGCCCCTGAAAACTTCCTTGCGGTAGTTGGTCACCGCACCGCTTTTTACAAGATCCATCAAAGCATCGGTAAAACAGGAAGAGTGAATACCCAGGTGTCGCTTGTGGGATAGACGCCGGCCCAAAGCCTCGCACAAAGCATCTGGGGTAAAGCTGAGGCAGTCCCCATCCTCAATCACCTGGGCAATGTTGGCGGCCACTTGATCGATGACTTTGTTGACAGCCCGGCGTTTGAAATAAATCGGCGGCTCTGTTGACTTCACCAACAAATCAAAATCCGAAACCGAGACAATCGTGTCGCCAAAAGTAAAGGGGACCCAAGGGTTGATCTCCCCCACCACCACTGATGCCTGTTCCATGGCTTCTCGGGCAATGTCAACCGCCACGCCAAGACTGCAATATCCAGCTTCATTGGGAGGGGTGACTTGAACAAAGGCCACATCGATGGGAATTCGCTTAGATTTAATGATGCGCGGGATTTGGGAAATACGACCTGGAATCAAATCCACGCTTCCCGCAACAATAAACTCACTGGCCACCCAGGTGGAAAAAAAAGTCTTCAGACGGTAGTTTTGGTAATCAAGTTTTTTTAAGGAAAGAATGTCTCCGTGGCTGGTCAGTTGAATTAATTCCAGGTCATTTGTATTCGAAAGTCCCGAATCAATCAGACATTGCATCAAGGTGCGAGGTTCCGCCACGCCGCTGCCAAGAAAGATGGTCATACCCGGTTTGATGTGTGCGAGAACCTCTTCGGGAGAAACGACAAGGTCTTCCCATTGAGCATTTCCAGTACTGCGAGCCTTCTTTTTCATTATATTGCCGATTGGGGGTTATTAATTCAGCGATTTATTGCCAGTGGGCTTGCAACAATTGCTGAACGGTGAACTCCGACGAGTAACTATTTTGTTGTTATGCTAAATATATTGCCGGGTTGTTGGTTAATCATTTTGGCCACAATTGATTAGACTATCAAGGTTGGCTTGGGACAGTCAAATAAAAACAGAATGATTAAATAATTTTTGGAATAAAAAATTGATGGACTCGCTAATTCTGAAAATTTGATATGTGTATTCAAAAAAGATATGGGATATGGTAAAGTTGATCAGCCTGCCCAGTATCGATTAACCCTCGAGGTATTTGAAATCGGCAATACAAGAAGGTGCCGTCATCATTAATACAGCCCGGGGAGAGCTAAGCTTTTGTGCTCGGGGAATCACGGAATGTGGTTGTGCCTCTGTAGAAAGGATACAACCATGATGAATTGCCAAAAAAGCCGTAAAGAATATCCTGAGATTGACCCCCTCATATGAAACTTCATTTCAAAAAGTTGGAGTTGGTCTTATCCTGGGTCCCCTTACATTTCGTAGGTTGGGTTGAGCCCAATCCAGGCTTTGTTGGATTTCGTTGCACTTAATCCAACCTACATGTTACCGGTATGATTGCTAAATACGAAACCCAACAGCGACCGATTTCGGAACCGAGCCCGAAAAGTTTCTTTTACGATCAGTCTGGACGCTCGCGGCCAGAGGCGGTGCTCTTATGAATTAATCCGTACCATTATTTCGTGTTTTTGTGCCTTAGCGGCAAGACAGTAATTTTGAATGAAGAGGTAGAAAAAATGAACTCACGTGAGCGGGTCTTGGCAGCGCTTCAATTAAAAGAACCGGATCGGGTGCCCTTTATGGATTTTGTCGATACCATTGTCAAGCAGGAAATTATGGGCACCGAAAAGATAGACGAAGCCGAATTTGCCAGAAAAATCGGGATGGATGCCATCTATTTTGCCGACTACTGTACACCGTTGTTCTGCAAAAGCCATTTCAGTGATGAGAATGTGCCCAAGGCGTTCGGAATGACGGGTGAAACGGAGTTTATCGGAGAGGGACTCATTCGGACTGAAAAAGATCTAGACAAAATCGTGCTGCCTGACCCCTATGATGACAGCTATTACGATCCGGCCAAGCGATTCATGGAAAAATATCAGGACTCGGATCTTGCAATCTATGCCGGGTTGCGTCCATTTGGCATGTTCAACACGATTTATTCGATGCCCATGATGGATTTTGCCATCGCGCTAAGCGAAAATTTGAAGCTGATCGACACCATGATGGATATTTTTATTGAATGGAATCTCGTTGTTATTGAAAAGCTGCAACATTTTGGCCTCGACTTCATTGCAACCTACAATGATATGGCATACAAAGAGGGCCCCTTGGTGTCACCGCAGGTTTTGCGGGAGGTATTTTTGCCAAAAATGAAAATTGTCGCCGAGGCCATCAAGTTGCCCTGGGCCTTTCATAGTGACGGCAACCTGACGATCGTGATGGAGGATTTACTGACCCTGGGCATGAATTGCGTCAATCCCTTTGAACCGCCCTGTATGGACCTGAAAATTGCCAAGGAAAAGTGGGGCGATCGGATTTGTTTGTGGGGCAATATCGATCTGGTGAAGACCTTGCCGTACGGAACCGTGGAAGAGGTCGAGGCCGAAGTCAAACAGCGCATCGAGGATGCCGGTGCCGGCGGGGGGTATATCTGCGCGACGGCCAACAGCATCACCGGTTTTTGCAAAATCGAAAATATCTTTGCCATGACTAATGCGGTTCAAAAATACGGGGTATACCCTTTAGAGTGGATCGATTGATTTTTAGATTCCTTTTTTTGTGCTTTCGCGTCTTATGGCTAATTCCCCTCTTAAGGTGCCCTTCCTTACAGGAGACCGATATCGGACAACGTATGCCGAATTACCCAGCCTTTAAAGAAAGGACTGTCAAAATCGTATCCGGTGGGAGTTGCGACCTTTGTACGCGTGTAGGCGTCTTGACGGATGAGATGGCCGGCCTTTATTAAGCTGTTGACCGTATTGGCGACTGTTCCGCTGGACCCCAATGAAAATTTGGCGAGGGTTTCCTGGGTTGTCAGGCCCTTTTCGCGGGCGGCTACGGCTCGGAGGATATTTTGCTGATGGGCGGTGAACGAAAGCCAGCATTCGTACAGGAGATCATGTTCTTCGGCAATGATATCCTCAAAAGCATGTTCAACTATTCTGGTGTTGTTGGATGCAAGCCCTCAAATCCCACTCTGCTGTTTCACCACAAAACTTGTGAATCCCCTGAAATTCGTCTAATGTTTTCACAAACTTTACAATAACAAAGTTTATTTGCTTTATATTAAAAAACTTTTTCTTAACACAGTGAAGGTCCTCGTACAAAAGGGCGGGCTGAAATTTCTTTTTATTGCAACTGCATATTAATAAACGAAACGTCAAATTAATTGTAGCTTGATCAATGCTTGACGTTTCGTCAAAATAAAGGGTAAATAGTTCCCTATAACAACGCAGATTGTATTTTGAGAATAGCAGATTTTTTCAATACCCACTCCGTTTTTTCGCTAAACGAAGCGGCCGGTGCCCTTGCTCCCGCAGGCGGTTGCAAGGGTACTGGGGAACGATTGAAATACCACCTGAAGACCGGCAGGTTGAAGCTTGTAACATGAGGTATTTACGCAGTTGTTCCATATGGTGTGCCAGTGGAAAGTTATCAGCCTGCCTGTCAGGCGACACTTAGATATGGAGATGGGGATATATACAGACTGATCACCTCCGTTCACCTCTCGCAACCCGAGAACTATCTTTCCGTATATCAGTCCGGTTGTAATTTTTCCTGCCGAAAATGTCACTCCTGGTATTTTAGCAAAGTACAAGATGGCGTCTGGTATACACCTGGGGATATCCTGAAGAAATTCTCAAGCGGGGCTTTACCCTGGAAGTTTTGTCCCTCTTTATTCCTAACCTTGTAGAAAGCGATGAACTGGAAAAAATTGCCCGGGATCTATCAGCAGTTGAACCAACGATTCCCTTTACCATCCTGGCCTTTTTCCCGGAACATCAGATGATGGACTTCAGAAGACCCCATACGAAAGAAATGGTTGAAGCTTACACGAAAGCGAAATCCACTGGTTTGCAAAACATCAGACTCGGCAAGCTAGGTGTTTTTGTGCACAATGACGAAGATAGGGATTATCTTATGGCGAACATTAACATGGACATGCTTTAATATTAAGGAAAATTGCCGACGATGCGGTTGAGGTATGCCAAAACATTGATTACGGGCTATCCCGGAGTGGGAAAGACAACACTTGTTCAGAAGATCATCAAACGGATGGCATCGGTCAACATGGCCGGTTTTTGTACCTCCGAAATTCGAGGCAGGGGGTCTCGATTGGGCTTTGAATTGCAGGGTTTGAATGAAGGGCACCGAACCCTGGCTCACGTGGAAATCAAAAGCCAGCATCGGGTAGCGGTGCCAACCGCGCCCCAGTCGGGCACCTTGGTGGTCTTGACTTCCACCAGCCACTTGGCCATGCGGCCCTCATCGGTCATCAGCCCGAAGAGCGGTGCTTTGCTGAGGATGGCCTGGATCAGATCCATGCCGGCACCGTTGCGATTGGTGCGGATGCCGAGGACGGAATTGTCGTAGTTCACCGCCGAGGATTCGGCCCAGGCAACATAGGTGCCCGGCTTAGGCGCGATGCCGACCTCGTCCAGGTAGCAGGCACAGGTTCTGTAGTTCAGGTCCGGCACGCCGAGACGGACGTGGACGTAATCCAGATTCCACTGCCCCCCTGTAGCCCTCGTAGATCATGGTCATGCCCTTGGGGTTGTTCTGGACATTGTAGACATCATAGGGCCGCGGGTTGACCGTGTAGGGCGCGTAGGCCTTGAGCCCGGCCTTG
>JASFFJ010000244.1:0-9871 GCA_050124355.1 Desulfobacterales bacterium
ACGCCACTGAAATGATGCCCCTGCGACGCCGGATGCAAATCATTTTCCAGGATCCTTATGCCAGCCTTGATCCGCGCATGAAAATCGACGCCATTGTTACCGAGCCGCTAAGGGCCAGCCAGCCATTGACGGGTGATCAGCGCCGGGAAGCGGCGGCCGAACTCTTGGAAAAAGTGGGGCTTCGAAAAGACGATCTGAATAAATATCCCCATGAATTTTCCGGTGGCCAACGACAGCGGATCGGTATCGCGCGGTCTCTGTGCGTGCGCCCCGAGCTGATCGTGGCCGATGAACCGGTCAGCGCCCTTGACGTCTCTATTCAGGCCCAGGTTATCAATTTGTTGGATGATCTGAAAGAAGAATTTGATTTATCCTATGTATTCATTTCTCACGATTTGAGTGTCGTCGAACATATCTGTGACCGGATTGCGGTGATGTATCTGGGTACGCTTGTAGAGGTGGCCACAACCGAAAATTTCAGTAAATCTCCCCGCCATCCATACACCAGGGCCTTGTTGCTGGCCGTACCGATACCGGACCCGCACCGCAGAGCGGAACCCTTTCCAATTGAAGGGGACGTCCCCAGCCCCATTGATCCCCCGGCAGGTTGTGCCTTCCATCCCAGGTGCCCGTTTGCGTTTGACCGGTGTTTCCAACAAAAACCGCCCCTGGCCGAAGCCGCTGCCGCTCATTTTGTGGCCTGCTGGCTCAACGAGGGCCGAGGAATGACGACTATGAACGACGATTGACGAACAACGAATGACGATTGACGAATGACTGACAAATGACGATTGACGAATGACGAATGACGAAGTATGGAAGTCGCTACGCTCCGGCAATTGATAATTTTTAAAAGGGATTGTTCAATCCTTAATTAGTCATTCGACATTCGAAATTCGTCGTTCCATTAAGGGGGACCAATGAAAATTGCTGTTGTTGGCGCAGGCGCCATGGGCAGTCTTTTTGGGGCCATACTGGCCGAAGCCAGAAATGAGGTCTGGCTTTACGATGTGTGGCGTGAACATGTACGGCGCATCAATCAAAATGGACTGCGAATTGAACGGGAAGGTAACACCCGCACGGTTGAAATCAAAGCAACCAACAATCCGCTTCAAGTTGGCCGGGCTGAGCTGGTCATTGTATTTGTAAAATCATCGCAGACGAACGTGGCAGCCGAAACTGCGAAGGTCATCGCCGGCACCGACGGCACTGTCATGACCCTGCAAAACGGAATGGGCAATGCCGATGTCATTGCCGAATTTATCGAACCGCAACGGGTACTGGCCGGAACGACTTCCCATGGGGCCACCTTGCTGGGTCCGGCAAGTATCCGGCATGCCGGTTGCGGACCAACGACCATCGGCGCCTGGTCTCCAACGGAAGCAGGGTCGCAGCGCGCAGAGCATATTGCTGAATTTTTCAACCGGGCGGGCATCAAGACGGAGTCTGTGACAGATGTGTGCAGTGTGATCTGGAACAAGCTTTTGATTAATATCGGCATTAACGCCATTACGGCCCTGACCCATATTAAAAACGGCCAGATTCTTGACTTGGAGATTACCCGGGAACTTATCCGGGAGGCCATCGCAGAGGCCATCAACCTTGCGCAGGCCATGAATGTAAAGATCGAAGATGACGTGCTGGATCGTGTTTTCAAAGTGGCCAAAGCCACCGCCCTTAATCGGTCATCTATGGGACAGGATGTCGATCACCGGCGACAGACAGAAATTGCCGCCATCAATGGGTTTATCGTTCACGAGGCCAAACGGCTCGGTCTGAAAGCACCCGTGAATTTTGCCTTGACTGCCCTTGTGCAGACATTGGAATATCATTACAGATAGTATTTTGTAGAATCTAAACTACCGGTACCGCAGCCAATAGATTTCCGGAATATATAAATTAAAAATGTCAAATAAATTCCAATGACCAAAAGTCCAAATTCCAAACATGATGAACTCGCAAAAAGTCGGTTTTTCCGATTTAACGTCATTCCGGCGAAAGCCGGAATCCAGAAAATTCAAGGGGTTCTGGATACCGGATCAAGTCCGGCATGACGGCAGATGGACTTTTTACAGGACTGCCAAACATAGGAAACGCGGCGTTCAAAACGCCCTGTTTTGGTCATTGAACGTTGGTATTTGAGATTTATTTGTGATTTGGTGCTTGGATTTTGGGATTTTGTGTAATGGGAAAAGTATTTACGCGTTAATATAAAGGAGAATGAGTATGGCAAATACCAAAGTATCAGTTCTCGATGTCCAGCAGGCAAAGCAAGATGGTCGCAAACTGGTCATGATGACCGCCTATGATTACCCCTTCGGCCTGATGGCCGATGAGGCGGGTGTCGATATTGTCCTGGTCGGCGATTCTCTCGGAATGGTGGTTATGGGTTTGGAAGGGACCGTCGAAGTCAGCATGGCACACATGATTCACCACATTAAGGCCGTGGTGCGGGGGTGTAAAAATCCGCTGATCGTTGGTGATATGCCGTTTATGAGCTACAACACCTCCATCAGGGATGCCATTCAAAACGCCGGCCGCCTGATGAAGGAAGGGGGCTGTGAAGTCATTAAACTGGAGGGCGGCGTCGACTTTGCTCCCACCATCCGGGCCATCGTCAAGGCCGGTATACCGGTACAGGGGCATATTGGCCTGACACCGCAAACAGCCAGTGCCCTGGGTGGCTTTAAAATGCAAGGCCGGGACGCCTCGGCTGCCAAGCAGATCATTGACGATGCGAAAGCATTGGAGGATGCCGGTGTGTTCTCGATGATTTTAGAAGCCGTGCCGGCGCCTCTTGGAAAGCTGGTTGCCGAAGCGGTCGAGGTACCGGTTATCGGCATCGGGGCCGGCCCGGATGTGGACGGCCAGGTTCTGGTGACCCATGATATGGTCGGATTGTTCGACAAATTCGTACCCAAATTCGTCAAACAATATACCCGGATAAGACCCGTCATCTTGGAAGCGCTTGGCGCTTACAAAAAGGAAGTTCAGGATGGCATTTTCCCGGGACCGGAACATTCCTTTAAAATGCCAGCTGAGGCACTGGGGCAGTTGAAGCAGATGATTGAGAATTCCAAATAAACTCTCAGCCGGCCAATTTAATCAAACTTAGAAATCCTGGTCCTTTGGGCAAAATCAGAGATAATCGGCTTTGCCCGTAACAATTATGAGGAGTGATGGAGTACTGGAGTGATGGTCTTTCGCCCGTAGACTCTATACACCTGAGAATCTCGATTGTTTCTGTTTAAATTTAGAGAAAATCGGAGTTGGGTTTTCTTTTATTCAATACTCCATTACTCTCTCCGAGCCGTAGGGTCTACGAGCCGGAGGCCAACACTTCAAAATCATGTTGAGCAGAGCAAAGTCGTGGAGAGCTCCCCTCCCAGGGCGCAAACTAAAGATAGCTCCTTCCCCACAAATTAACCGGGATCTGTGTTGGACCTGGATACTTTACTGCCGAATAGGGCTAAAATTCCAGAAAGATGATATTGACCTTATCTTTAACCGTAACCGGCCGGGCACTCTTTTTGTTTCCCAACATGGCTTTCATTTTTTCCAATGCACCGCCATCTGTTTCGATCCCAAAACTATCCATAAAATGATAATACAACTCTTTGTCGTCTTTGAAATCATAATTCACAAAGTAAACATCTTGCCGAATAATATCGAAATTGCAGAATTTGATGTATGCCAAGGTCGTGTTTAGTCTATTTATTTCATCATCCTGGAAGATGGAGACAAATTGGGTGTATTCACCTTCAGTTGATGGCTCAATGATGAGGATGATGCCGTTATCCCTTAACACCCGTTTTGCTTCATCCAGTGCTTTTACACAATCCTGATGGTGCAAGGAATAGCTGAACAGTACAATATCATAAGTTTTGTCGTTGAATTCCAACCTCTCTCCGTAGCCGACACGAAAATCCACACCGCTTATTTTCTCACAGGCCAGCTTGATCATGGCTTTGTCGGGATCAATGGCAGTGAGGCTTTTGACTTTATTCGCCAACAAAGATGAAAGCCTGCCATCACCGCAACCAATTTCAAGCATTTTCCGGCCGCCCAGCTCAACAAATTCTTCGATTTTTGGTAAGTCCGATGAATACGATTGCATAACCTGGAATAAGAAGTCTAGCCGAATATTTCCTCAACCCGTTCCACAATATGTGCCCCGATGGGAATGGCCGAGGTGGCTGCCGGAGACGGTGCGTTGCAAACATGGAAGGTTCGTTGGGTGTCTACAAATAAAAAATCGTGAATCAGGGTGCCGTCTTTTGCGACGGCCTGGGCGCGCACGCCGGCCGGATAGGGCGTCAAATCACTTAAGGTCACCTGGGGGCAATACTTTCTGACAAGTTCCAGGTACACGCCCTTAAATATGGAATTCTTAAACTCGGACAAACCCGCTTTGAGGTTCTGTTGCATAACCTTCCAGAATCCGCTAAATGTCGCCATCTCCTTGAGGTCGCGAAAACTCACATCTGTTTTTCGGTACCCTTCTCTTTTGAACCCTAAAACTGCATTGGGTCCGACCGTGACGGTTCCGTCGATCATGCGGGTTAAATGGACGCCTAAAAAGGGCATTTCAGGGTCGGGTATGGGGTAGATCAGGTGGTTGATAATATTGTTTTTGTGCGGCGGCAGCTGAAAATATTCACCGCGAAAAGGGATGATCTGGAAATCAGGCTGGATGCCCAGCATCTTCACCAGACGGTCCGCCATTAACCCCGAGCAGGCTATCAGATAGCGCGTTTGGAACTCTGCCAGATATGTCCGAACCCGCACCCCATCGCTTTTTTCGTCCAGTCCCAATACTTCACAGCCCAGCCGCACCTCACCGCCACGGGCCTTAAACAATTCCGCCATTTTATTTGTGATTTTGCGATAATTCACGATACCCGTTTGGGGTACGAAAAACGCCCCTAAACCGGAAATGTTTGGTTCGCGCTTTTTTAGTTGCTTGCGGTCAAGCCATTCTACCTCGATCTGATTCTCTTTAGCCCGTTCAAATAGCTTCTCCATTAAATAATATTCGTTTTGGTTGGTGGCCACCAGCAGTTTGCCGCACTGTTCATAGGGGATATCGTGCTCAAGACAGAATTTGATGGTGGCTTCGTTGCCCCGGCGGCAAAAATCTGCTTTTAAACTGCCCGGTTGGTAATAGACGCCGGCATGAATCACCCCGCTGTTGTGTCCGGTCTGGTGTCCGGCATACTGGGACTCTTTCTCCAACACCAGGATGCGTTTATTCGGATAGCGCTGCAACAGTTGCCAAGCCGTGGAAATTCCGACAATTCCACCACCAACGATGAGATAGTCATAGGCCATCGATTAGGAGATGTCTTTCAGAGCCGCTTCCATAATGGACAAGCCTTTCTCCAACTGCTCGTCCGTAATAACAAATGGTGTCAGAATTCGAACAACATTGCCGTAGGTTCCGCAAACCAGAATCAGCAGCCCTTTTTCAAGGCAGACAGCAGCCATCTGTTTGGCTTCATCCGCCGCCGGTTCTTTATTTCCGCCTTTGACGAATTCCAGACCCAGCATGGCACCAATCCCTCTGACTTCGCCGATAATGTCAAATTCATTCTGCCATTTTTTAAAGCGGGTATTCAGCTTTTCACCTAACGCCACCGATTTTTCCAGCATAGATTCTTCTTCAAATACTTCCAGCACGGCTAAGCCGGCGGCACAGGCGACGGGGTTGCCGCCGTAGGTGCCTCCCAAACCCCAGGAGTGCACTGCATCCATTATTTCCTGTTTGCCGACCACAGCCGCCAACGGCATGCCGGCTGCCAAGCTTTTGGCCACGATTGTCAGATCAGGCACCACATCCCAGTGCTCGATGGCAAACATCTTTCCGGTACGTCCCATGCCACTTTGGATTTCATCGGACACGAAAAGGATGCCATTGTCATGGCAGATCTTGGCAAGTTCCTGAAAATAACCCGCCGGCGGTACGATAAAGCCGCCTTCGCCCTGAACCGGTTCTGCCACTACCGCGGCCACGGCTTCCGGATTTACATGTTTGATGAAAGCGTCATGAAGCAAGCCGGCCCCTGCAACATCACCAAATGGGATCCGGTAGACCTCCGGAGCAAACGGACCAAAGCCGAATTTGTAGGGTTTTACTTTGCTGGTCATGGTCATCGTCAGCAAAGTGCGACCGTGGTAGGCATTTTCAAAGACGACAATCGCCGGCCGCTTGGTGTAGTAACGGGCTATTTTGACTGCGTTTTCCACGGCCTCGGCACCAGAATTCACAAAAACCGCTCGCTTGGGGAAATCTCCCGGCGTGATACGGCAGAGTTTTTCCGCCAGTTTCACTGCGGGTTCATAGGGATTTACCATAAAGCAAGTGTGGGTGAATTTTTCGGCTTGGGTCTTGATGGCGGCGACAACCTTCGGGTTGCTGTGGCCGATATTCATCACGCCGATACCACCGGCAAAATCGATGTACTCGCGACCCTCAACATCCCGTAAAATGGCTCCCTCGGCCGATTCGATAAAATTGGTCGTGACGCTGGCGACACCCTCTGAAATGACCTCTGACCTTCGTTGATTCAATTGTTCGTTTGTAATTTGGCTCATCTTTCCTCCTTTGAAGACTAAAAACCCTCCATTTGGCTCTTCTTTTTCCCTATATTTCAATAGTCAGTCTTGTAGGTGCCTTCGGCTCGTCTTTAATTCATTTCCAGAATCACAATTTACATATTTTGCGGAAATGATGACCGTGAATGGCAAATGTAATTGCCAGCGGCAAGAGCTTGGGACGGCGGAAAAGCGTCCACACGAGCAAATTCCAATATTGAATACGTTCTTTGCCGAAAATCCCGATTCTGATCGAGGTGCGAAATACCGCCAGAAAGCGCTGGAAATCCACTGGGATCGATATCTTGGGGGCTTTATATTCCCTCAAAAATGTCTTGACACGGCGGTAATATGGCCTTGGCCGATAAATATGCTTTAAGATCTTATGATACCCTTTGAGCAGCTGGTTGAGGTCCATTTTTGGTATTATGTTTGTGGTGCCGTCCACGTTGTCTCCGGAAACCATACCCTGCAGCCGACCTTCTCCTTTTAACCGTTCATACAGTTTGGTGCCCGGCGGCGCTTGAAGCAGCCCAACCATGGCGGTTACGATGCCGCTTTTTTGAATGAAATCAATTTGTCTCTGAAAAATCGATGGCCCATCAGAGTCGAAACCGACGATGAATCCTCCCTGTACCTGCAAACCGGTGCGCTGGATTCGTTTCACGCTATCGATCAGGTTGCGGTTCTTATTCTGTTTTTTATTGCATCCGGCCAGACTTTCTTCATCGGGGGTTTCGATCCCGATAAACACGGTGTCAAATCCGGCTTCCACCATGGTGTCCATCAAATCCTCGTTATCTGCCAGGTTAATGGAGGCTTCCGTGTTAAACAAAAACCCCTTTTTTTCTTTGCGCCATTCAATCAAGGCCGGCAGGAGTTGGGTCATTAGGTACTTTTTGTTACCGATAAAATTGTCATCCACAAAGAAAACCTGCCCACGCCAGCCCATTCTATAGAGTCCGTCTAACTCGGCAATGATTTGGGTAGAGGATTTAATACGTACACGATGTCCCAGCAGAGTGGTTACATTGCAAAAGTCGCAGTTGAACGGGCAACCCCTGGAAAACTGAATGCTCATAGTTGCATAGTGCTTCAGATTGATGAGTTCCCACATGGGCGCGGGTGTTTGTTCAAGGTCGGCAAACTCCTGGGTCGCATAAATACGCTTGGCAGCACCGCGTTTAAAATCAGCCAAAAAAGATGGCAGGGTCAGCTCGGCTTCATTGAGTACAAAATGATCAACATCATCAAACAGCTCATATTCGGCCGTGAAAAGAGGTCCTCCCGCCACCACTTTGATACCGGCGTTTTTGCACCGGCTGATGATTTGCCGGGCCGACTTCCTCTGAACGACCATGGCGCTGACGAAGGCGCAATCGGCCCAGGCCAAATCTTTTTCGGTGAGTTTGGTGACATTCAGATCGACAACACGTTTGTCCCAATCTTCCGGAAACATGGCTCCCACCGTTAGCAATCCCAGGGGGGGGAAAGCGGATTTTTTGTGAATAAATTTAAGCGAGTGTCTGAAACTCCAGAAAGTATCCGGAAAAGAAGGGTATATCAGTAAAGCTTTCATAAGGCCGCCTTTTATGATGAAATTAACTCAACTCATAAGCCACCCGGATTTATCTGGATGATAATTTCAAAGGTTCTGCCATTACCGCGAGGGCATGCTTGATGGGTGCAAACCTGGTCAATGGCGGCGGCTTATGAATTGGGGGCGTCAAGAAGTTTTTCGAAGCCGAACCGTTATCACAAAGGGCTTCGGTGGAAAAATTCTCGATCACTCAATTATTGGGTGTCAGGCTGTTTCAATACCTGGCACCATATGAGGCTATATAACAGAATATAAAAAAAATAAATACCGTTTTCTCGTAATAATGAAAATCAGACAAGTTAGGCATAAAATTGTGCCTGGCGTGTCTGGATTGCAATTCAGCCTACGATATTGGGAGATAAACTGGCGTGTTATATTCTTCCTGGGAGCGGTCAAATGAATGGCAGATATTATTGTATTTAATAATTGCGGCGATCTCAGATAATCGTAGATACCGAATAACCAGGAGCGCTTACCACATGGCTTAAAGCTGCCTGCGACGAGCTCAGCCGAGAAGAGTGACCAACGATATCTGGTTGGTAAATGATTAGCGGTCAGCGTATTTACGGATCATCGCACTAAGCAACCTCACGCCAAAACCGGTTCCGCCCGGACCGCAGTAAGCACTTTCTTTTTTCAGATATGCCGGACCGGCGATGTCGATATGGGCCCAACGCGTATCGGCAACAAACGCCGATAGGAAGAGCGCCGCCGTGATGGCACCGCCGGAGCGGGTGCTGCCGATATTGTTCATGTCCGCAAAATCACTTTTCAGCAGCTCTTTGTAATCTTCGGGTAGGGGCAGCTGCCAACAGCGTTCGTGGGTTTTTTCGCCGGCCGCAATTATATCGGCGGCCAGATCGTCGTCATTGGAAAATACGCCGGCAATATTGTCCCCCAAGGCAATGACACAAGCCCCGGTCAAGGTGGCCAGATCGACGAGCAGTTGTGGCTTGTATCGTTTAATTACGTGCGATATCGCATCGATGAGTATCAGCCGTCCTTCAGCATCGGTGTTTCCAATTTCAATGGTTTTGCCGGCATGACTGCGAATGATATCCCCGGGGCGAGTTGCCCGACCCGACGGCATGTTTTCAACGATGGGAATGGCACCAATAATATTGACCTTTGTTTTGAGTTTGGCGGCAGTGATTAAAGTGGCCGCCACTGCTGCGGCACCGGACATATCCGATTTCATGTCGGATATGGATGCACCGGTTTTGATGTTGAGGCCACCGGAGTCAAAGGTGACCCCCTTGCCTAACAGGGCGATGGTCTTCTTGGCACCCGGCACCTTATGTTCGAGTATCACCATGCTGGGTTTACTTTGACTGCCGGCTGCCACTGCTAGCAGCGCACCGAACTTTTTTTGCTTCAATTGGAGTTGGTTGAATACCTGGACTTTCAGGCGCTGTTCTGAGGCCAGATTGACAATGGATCGGGTGAATTTTTCCGGTGTCTTTTCATTTGAAGGCGTGCTGACCCAATCTCTGGCCATAATGGTGCCCTGACTGATCGCGGTAACCCTAGCAGTCAGCCGGCGCATTTTTGGGCTGATTTGCTTGTTGACCCGGAAATGTATTTGTTTGAGGGCTCGTTTCTTTGCCTCACCCTTGAACTTATGGAACAAATGGTTTCCAAGGTAGGCACCTTCCTGCATGGCCTCTAAAAGGACGG
>JASFFJ010000245.1:0-9863 GCA_050124355.1 Desulfobacterales bacterium
AAGTGGGTTTTCGATCCAACCCTAAAAAATTATGTCGATATTTTGAATACATCGCCCTTGGTGGATTATGCTATAAACAGCCTGATTGTCGCCTCTTTAAACACCTTATTATGTCTCATTGTCGGCTCCATGGCAGCCTACGGTTTAGCACGCTTTAAATTTAGAGGGGCCGATAATCTTGCATTCTGGATACTCTCCATTCGAATGATGCCACCGGTGGCTGCAATTATCCCGATCTATATTCTCATGAAGAATTTAGGATTGCTAGACACACCGTGGTGCCTGGTCATCACGTATCTTACTTTTAATCTGCCGTTTGTGGTTTGGATGATGAAAGGCTTCTTTGAAGAAATTCCTCGAGAAATTGAAGAGAGTGCCTTGATCGACGGTTGTTCCGACTTTAGTGTCTTTTTTAGAATTGCGTTGCCGCTGGTAGCCCCGGGATTGGCGGCCACAGCCATCATGGTTTTTATTTTTTCATGGAATGAGTTTTTATTTGCGCTGATATTAACCGGCACAAAGGCGGTCACCTTGCCGGTGGGTATTATCGGCTACATGAAAGAAACCGGTATTAACTGGGGCTATATGACGGCCGGGGGGATACTGGCCCTCATTCCGGTGATCGTATTTATGGTCCTGGTACAGAAACACCTAGTGAAAGGTCTTACGCTGGGTGCTCTCAAGGGATGATTTTCGCGATATTTCAAACAACATTGAAACCATGAACACTGCGACCAAATCGAAATTGTTGTATGGGAGGATTGAGTTAAAAAATTGAAAGCAGAGGAATTTTATGGTGAAAATGTGCGGAACTATCGTGTGTTTCCCGAACATATATAAAATAATATCAATTTCATGCTTTTGTTAAAAGTTTAACATGCAAGACGAGATAACCACATCTATTGGGTACCGCCGTCCTGGATCGCTTTTGCGGGCCGGTGTGTGAGGCGGTGTGTGCTCCCGGTGCTAAACCGTTTACCTGCGAAATGGGTGGCTGGGAGTTTGTCGCCTGGTTAAAGAGGGAAAACTTGTTATTGATATCTCTCGACACTGAAAACCGGTGGTTTCGCTACCACCATTTGTTTCGCAAGCTCCTGGTCAATCAGTTAAAGCGTCGCTGCAGCACTGAGGAAATCAACAGCCTTCACGCTCAAGCCAGTGCCTGGTTTACCGAAAACGGCAGAATCGAAGAAGCGCTTCATCACACCCTGGCCGCCGGGGACGTGGAGACAGCAGGCAGCCTGGTCGCACGATTTGGCTACCATTTGAGGAATGACCAACAGTGGGTGCGCCTGGAACGTTGCCCGCAGGTGTTGCCCAGGGATTAGGTCGAAAGAGATCCAGCGTTGCTCGTGATGGAGGCCTGGCTTCACCATATCCGACATAATTTCTCCGGAGTGGCGGCGTGTATTGAAAAGATCGAAAATTTGAACGCCACCTCCCAGCCCCTGGCCGAGCTCCTGACCAATCGTGAACTTGAAATATCAAATCTGCTCAAATACCTCGGTCCTCGCTAATATACCTGCTTTCTGCGACCTTCTAACCTTCTGACCGTCTTACCTTCTTTTTCTTCACGCTACGCACCATGCCCTATGCTCAGTCTTTCCGCACACCCGCCCTACGAAAGCGAATTATGCGGCACTCAACTGGCGAACATGGAGAACATCTTGGCGCGTGGCCGCCCGCAGGGCTGTTGCTGGGACCGAAACAACCGCAATTGTTTCTCCGTTTCCGGCAAAGAACTCAACTTCGTAGCCTTCATTGTAATCTGCAGTTGCAGGATGAATTTCAACAATCGTCCCCATATCTCCGGCAATCAGGTTTTCTTCGGGAATGTTCTGCAATAGAATGACTCTTGAAAATGATGGGAAAGTCATAGTTTTTTCTCCGGTATAAGGGTAATCAATCTGGCAAAAATATCATTTTTTCGTATCATCCAAACGGATCTGACAAGACGCATTTCACCGTTTGGTCCAACGAGAGGTGCGACAATTTCATATTTCATTCCAAAATACGACATTTTACCAGGTTGAACATCACGGGTCGGATGCTGATTTCGTAGATCAGCTTCAAGAATATGATAATTTTCCTGGTTGTAGCCCATCTCGCTTAGGTAGCGCGCCTTTGTCGCGCCTTTGTCGCGCCTTCCGGATGAGCTGGATTCAAGAGATATTCGGTCAATTTTCTTGAATCGATATAGGCCGTATTCCCGCTTCCACCTTCCGGCATTTCCCAGTCCCCACTTTTCTTCTCCACCGGAATCCGGCATCCGGTATCTTCCAGTCTCCCCCTCTCCCGGTTGCCCTCTCCAGTGCTCCATCCATCCCTTTTTCGACTTCCGCCTTCTTGCCGTGCCATGGTCCCGTTCGTTTGGGACGACGCCAGGTCCCACTTCCACCTTCCGTGAGTTCTGAGTCCTCGCTATATTCCACCTCGCCATATTTATCATTCCATCACTAGCTCATGCTTAAACAATCGGATTAGATTTTTTCCATTAACCTCTGAATCCAGAACCCTGCGTGCCGCGACGTCATGTCGCGTCGTAGCTGAGAGCGACGTGTGGGCTCGTAGCTGGTAACAGCGAAGCCCCAAGCCTGAAGAGCGAAGGCGGGAGCCCTTGAGCCGTATTAATTTTCAACCAGATGCGACACCAATAGTCCCAATACTTCAGAATTCCATCACTCCATTACTCCATTCGTGAGCGGAGCGAACCAAGTTCATATACCCCATTACCCCATAAATACAACCCCCTCTACCTCTTTTTGGGGATGTTGCCCTGCCTAAAACGGTATCATATTTTATCATTATTAAAGGAGACATATTATGCACATATATCTAAAACGTTTCGCAGCCCCCTCTGATGGGCGCTGCAATCGGTGCCGGCGCCAGCGCCCTTTCGGGCAAACTGCGCGATATTGGTATCAGCGACGACTTCATGAAGGAACTTGGAGAGACTTTTCAACCGGGAACATCGGTTTTCTCGTCAATGGTCACCTGAACGCTTACGGCTGCGGCATGTCGATCGGTCTGGTGGTGAGCTTTTAGAGTGGAGTGTTCTGTGCTTTGAGTAATTCTATGCTTTTGAGAATACTTTTTTTATCCACCAACTGGTCAGTAACAAATTTATGCACAATGCTTGAAAGCAGGGTTTGATAAGGCAGACCCTCACTATCAGCACGTAATTTCAATTGTTCTATATCATGTGTTTTAAGTCGTAAACTAATGTTCTTTTTTTTATTAGCCTTTTGAATAATATTTTCAATTGATGCTCTTTTATTTTTACTGATAGTCGTCCAGGATTCTATGTTGTCTTCAATTGCTTGTTCAAATTTATCTAATTCTGAATTCATGGTTTCACCCTGTGTATTTTTTCGATAATTTTCTACTTGGGTATGCTGTTTTTAAAATGATATTTGAATGTTCGTCAATCAAGAAAGGCACTGCATAAACAAAATTATTTAAATAAATTACAAAAATTTGTTGGTCCGTTCTTGATGGATTTTCTAAAATATCAAGATAGCCTTTCCATCATATTCACGTTTATGACACTCCTGCATGTGCTGATCATGACCGGTGTGTCCATTCGGATCATCACGGTAAGGCTGCCGGTGACGGTAGCTCTGGCCTGGCTGATATTGGTGTTTTTCCTGCCTCTGGTGGGCGCAGTGGCCTATCTTGTGTTGGGGGAGAAACGTTTGGGGCGACAATACACGGATCGGACCCGGCACATTAGGGTCCGTTATGACAGCTGGCTGCGGGATCTGTCGGCGGAAATCCGATCCAACCCCGAGAGGTTGAGTCCGGAAACCCGGACTCTCAGCCGTTTGACGGTCACCAGCGCCCATATCCCGGCATTGTCTGGCAACCGGATCCAACTGCTGGATGCGGCCGAACCGATTCTTCGCTCCATAATCCGCGACATCGACCGTGCCAATAGATTTTGTCACCTGGAGTTTTACACCTGGACGGAAGGTGGCTTGGCAGACGAGGAGGGGGCCGCCCTTTTGCGGTCGTCCGGCCGCGGCGTAACCTGCCGGGTGCTGCTGGATGCCATCGGCAGCGCTCAATTCCTAAAGGGCCGTTTGCTGGCGCAGCTTAAAGCCGGCGGCGTCGATGTGGCCTTTGCCCTGCCGGTCAGTGCGATCAGCGTGTTCAGGGTGCGGCCGGATTTGCGGCTGCATCGGAAAATCGTCGTTGTCGATGATGCGGCCGGCTACACCGGCAGCTTCAACCTGTGGACCCGCGCTTTTTCAAACAGGGTGCCGGTGTCGGAGAATGGGTCGATGCCATGGTACGCCTCGAGGGCCCGGCCGTCCTGGCACTGGACGCGCTTTTCAGGTGGGACTGGGAAGTGGAGACGGGCTGTGATCTGGACGTGCAGGCCGAAGGCGGAGATCCCTCCGCCGACTTGCGGGTAGGTGAGACGGACGTGCAGGTGATCCCTTCGTGTCCGGGCAGGACCGGCAACAGTATTTATCAACTGCTGCTGATGTCCATGTATTCCGCCCGGCGTGAAATCGTGATCACCACGCCCTATGTTGTCCCCGACGAAGCGGTCAGCACGGCCCTGTTGACGGCTTCCGAGCGCGGTGTTAAGGTCACAGTCATTATGCCGGAACGCAACGATTCCCGGCTGGTGCACTACACCTGTCGCTCCTACTTTGATGATATGCTGGCCGCCGGAATTCAAATTTATGGATTTAAAGGCGGGTTGCTGCACACCAAAAGTGTTGTGGTTGACCGGGAAGTTGCTCTGTTCGGCTCGGTCAACCTCGATGTGCGCAGTTTCTGGCTGGATTTCGAAGTAACTCTGGGGGTATATGAGCCGGATTTCGCACAACGTCTATTGGCATTGCAAAATAAGTATATCGACGACGCTAACCCTGCGGATCTGCAAGGCTGGCAACAGCGGCCGGGCAAGGAGTGTTTTATCGAAAACCTGGCGCGGCTTGCCAGCCCGCTTCTTTAATTTTACGAACAAACAGAAAGGAGTTGTGTTTTGAGGGGTTAAGCATTTATAATTTCATTTTTATTTTTTTTTCTGTGCTCTCCAACCGGGGCCGCTTCCAGCCTGTAGGCTTATAGGCATAGGCTTCCAGGCCGGAGGGTAGACTCCCTATGGGCCGGAGGTGTCGTTTTCGGTGGTGAAATATTGATATCGCCGCAAAAAGGCGCAAAAAACACAAAAACCTAACTACAAAGCTCGTAAATTCAAGATGCAACAGATTTTATTTAAAATAAATTTAGCGATAGCCCAGAAAAAGGTAATATCGACGACCTTTGTTTTGGTTTTAGAACCGAAATAAAAAATAAAATTCAGAACGATTCGCCCAAGTTCAGTCTTATCAACGCGATTTCTGACATTTCTGTTGCATCCGACTTTACGACACATCAGTAGTTCTGAATTTAGAGAAAGGACCTGTGAAAAGACGAAGAAAAATAGTTGTCGGCATTAGCGCCACCCTAGTTGTCGCTTTGATTCTGCTGCTTGCTGTGGTCGTCATCGCTCCGAAAGTGATCGATAGCAAAGCGCTGAAAGCCAAAGTGCGCAGCGAATTAAAAGAAACAGCCGGTGTTGAAATAGACTTCAAGCACCTGGCTCTTGGTTTTTTCCCTCATCCCCATGTCACCGTTAACCAGGTAGAACTGTCCATACCCCCTGGGGTAAAGGGCAAAGCGGTTTTTATCAGAATTCGCCCCAAAATATTGCCGCTTTTCCTGGGAAAGATGCAAATCGCCAGCCTGGGTCTCGAATCAGCCGAACTTGACTATACGCTCCCGGAAAAGTCCGCTACGGAAAAAACGACGCCACAACCTTTCACATTTTCAAGTCTGGCAAAAAGGATTCAGTCCGTCATTTTAACCCTTCCGGAGTTTAAAATTCCGGACCTTGATTTTCAGGTTAACAATAGCAATGCGGATCTGTTCGTCGGTGACCGGAAATTTCTGGAACTTACCGAGGTTAATTCCCATCTGGAAGGCCCGCTCGCAGGACGAAAAATCTCAATCAATTGTAACACTAATCTCTCACAACGCATTACCATGAACGGCCTGCTGGATGCAGAAACTTTTAAAGGCAGCGGTCAGATTCAAGTGACGCATTTTCGACCCCAAGGTCTGGTGGCCGATTTATTGCCCGATACCGACAATCGGATAACGGATGGATCTGGTGATTTAACGATCGATCTTAAAATGGATGAACCCGGACAATTGCAGGCAACGTTAAGTGGGTCTAGCCCCTCTCTCAAATTTCGCACCGCCGAAGAAACGCTGAATATAAAAAACATCCGCATCAACGCCGCCATTCAGGTCGATAAAAATACGGTCCGCCTGTCGCTGGCGGAGCTGGCCATGGATCACCCGCAACTGAACTTATCCGCCAATCTGGCCTTAACCCAAAGCACTCCCCCGCTCAGCCTGGAGGTTAAAGGCGGTGAGATCGATGTTGCGGCAACACGACAGATTGTCCTGACCCTTGCCGGGAAAAACGAGGATGTCAAAGATATATTTGATGTTGTCAAAGGCGGTCGCATTCCCTCGATTACATTGACCGCACAGGGCAACTCGCTCAGTGATTTCGGAGATATGGATACGATGGTCATCCGGGGACAGATGCAAGACGGCGAAATTTACATCCCGGACATCCAGTTTGATCTGCAGGAGACCGCCGGAGAGGTAGTCATTTCACGGGGTATATTGGAAGGGCAGGACCTGAAGGCACGCCTGGGAAATTCTATCGGGCAAAACGGCCGTTTAAAGCTGGGGCTCATTGGTGACGTTTCCCCCTTTCACTTGGAAACAGACATCCGGGCGGACCTGTCAGAGCTTCCGCCGATCCTCACGCGTCTGATCGATGATAAAGACTTTCAAAAAGAGCTTGCCCTGCTAAAAGAACTGAAGGGAACCGCCAATGGGAAACTGGTGTTGGGTGAGGACACCGACAATGTGAAAGTCAAGGTGGACGCCACAGATATTCGGTTGAGCGCCCATTATGGTCGGCTTCCCCATCCGCTGCAAATCACCGGCGGTAATTTTAGCTATGAAGAAAACCGAATCCGTGTGGGACAATTAAACGGCAATCTGGGAAAATCTTCTTTTTCAGAGCTTTCGGGCAGCCTGGGCCTGGGAAAAAATCAGGATCTGGAAATTACATCCGGCAAATGCGGTCTTCTTTTACCAGAGATCGTCCCCTGGCTCGCATCGTTTGATAATATGCACAATATTGCCAAATACTATGGCGGCGGAAAAAGCATCGTCACTCTATCTCAGGTTAAGCTCAACGGTCCCCTTTTCAGCCCTGCGAAATGGCATTTTAAGGTATCCGGTGATGTCGAAGATCTGGTGATTAAAAATGTACCTGGACGACCGGGACCGACTACCGTAGGTTCTGCAAAATTCAAAGCCGATCCGCATACATTTAATTATACGAATGGTCATATAAGCATGCTGGATGGTGTCTGGAAGGTATCCGGTGAGCATAAAAACTATATGAAAGGACTGGATAAGGACATCAAGTTGACCCTTGAAGGACATATGGGTTCGAAATCCATTCGATGGTTTTCCGGCATTTTTAATCTACCTCCTCAGATACACATCCCTCCGCTATCTCTGTCTGCATCTCATATAAACTACGTTAAAAATGTGGGAAAAACAATTTCAGCAGAACTTGCCATCAAGGGCGGACTCAAGATATCAACGGATATCGTCCTGGATTTTGATAAGCTGAACGTAAAAAAACTGATCATCCAGGATAAGGCCTCCCGGGCAACCCTGGGGATATCTTTGTACCACGATATCATAACACTTTCGTTTAAAGGGAATTTGCACAAAACGACCTTGGACCGCCTTATAACTGAAAATCCGTGGCTGACAGGCTGGTTGGAGGGCGATTTCAGTGCCCATATCAATATGGAACATCCGCTGAAATCCGCAGCCTGGGGAGAACTAAAGGGCAAGGGTATTAACTATCCATTGATACCGGATACCCCGGTGACACTAAACGACTTTGCGGTTGCTGCGGATACACATAAAATTAGCCTAGAATCGGCGGATGTCGTTTTCAGCGGCAATCAGCTTAAAGGCGCTGGCACCATTACGCGATCTGCCCAAAACGCGTTGCTGGATATGGACATCAATGCCGATAGCCTCGACCTGGATAAGATGATTCACGCGCTGAAAGAAAACGGGGAAAAAGCTCGCGGGGAAAAAGCCTCTGAGTCCCGGGCATTTCCGATACAGGGAGAAATCCGTCTCAAGGCCGATCGGTTCAACATCGGTCGATTCATCTGGCAGCCGCTGCATGCTGATATCAGGCTAAAAAACGACACGGCCGAGGTTACCCTGAAAAAGGCGGCCCTGTGCGGGATCACTACGTCGGGAACGCTAACAATATCTCTGCCAAACATTGAGTTTGATATCGAGGCTGAAGCCAAGGATCTTGACCTCGATCCCGCCAAGACCTGTTTGGCCGGCGGAACTTTCAAAGCCGATGGCACATTCAATTTGAAAGGCCGATTTCAAGGGCGCGGAAAAGCTGGAGATCTACTTAAAACGTCAACCGGCCAGGTAGCGTTTACGGCAGCAGATGGACATATCTATCACGATGTCGTTATGCTGGAAGTACTGAAATTTCTGAATACCATCGATGTATTTGATGGCCGGGCAAACGTCAAGGATATGAATAAAAAGGGGTTTGATTATCATTCTTTTCGGGTGAAAGCCAAATTAAAAGACGGCAAGCTGCGGTACGATGAAGCCATTTTGCATGGTCGCCCAATGGTCGTCACCGCCGCCGGGGTCCACGATCTGCAAAATCAACAGTTTAATATAACACTACTGGTGGCGCCGCTGGTAGCCCTGGATCGGATCTTTGAGCACATTCCGATAATTGGCGGCATTCTCGAGGTTCTTGATACTATGCCGCTCAGCGCTAAAGGCACTATCGATAATATTCATGTTAAGCCGTTAGCGCCGTCAGCCATTGGATACGAGTTGGCGGAAATTATGAAAAAAACCATTGAACGACCGATAAATCTTGTTCATGGCGATAAAGAAGGGACTGAGTGATGAGGACTGAGGTATTTGATTTCGGAATTTAGTTGATCCTTCATTTTCATGATTTGTGGTGCTTTCTACTCCGTTACATTAGCAAAAGCAATTTACACAGTATCAATATTAGAGGTTTCGGCCATTATACTTCTGATTTATTTCAGTTTGTTATTGATTGTTCTGACGAATATGCAGAAAATGATTCACCTGAATGAAAATCTTTGAAAAGTGTAGAAAAGCCATCCCGACCTATAATGTTGAGCTTCCCCAGAAGTCCATATAATAGTAAATAAAAGAATTTTGGCTCACTTATTTTCCGATTTAGTCAGCTACGTAAGCAGCGTATCTGCTTATCAAAACAAACAATCAGAAAAAGACATGATTAAGATTATCTTCTCAATATCTCAGAACACGTGGTAATACCAAAAACTAAGTTGGAGCAAAAATTCTTTTTACCAATCAGTGACCACCAGCAGAGCGTGGTCCCGGCCCCTTCGAGGGGCCATCCCCATACCCCCTGCTCTCTAATAGATAGGATGCTTTACCGAATTTTCAAAGAACAGTCTATTAAACAGGAAAGCAGGATAATGGGTGAAATAATAACCTTCAAAATACATTGTTTTTAAAAGTTTGCTATTTAACCTAATTTTTTCTCTTGACTTTCCTCAGATTAACTCTGCTGGTGGTTGCTGATTGACGAGCGGCATTGGTTCGAGCCTCTCTCAATCTTTCGCAAAAGGGTTTTTTGAATCGCCGGATAATCATTATTGAATATTTGCTTTGGAATTGATATCGAATGGACTCGACCTATTACC
>JASFFJ010000246.1:0-9824 GCA_050124355.1 Desulfobacterales bacterium
GGTGTATGATCTTACCAGCAGCCGCCGGATGATGCCCACCGCCAATTTTCGGAAGACCTATTTTGATGATGCCATGCAAGCCAATGCCGGTAACTATCATGAAAAATATCAGCCCAAAAAATCGGGCTGTCGGGGATGTCACATCCTATGTAAAAAAATCGGCAAGGATAAGCGGATTCTACCTGAATTTGAAACCATGAACCATTTCGGCCCTTTACTGGAGAATGCGGACATCGAAACTATTACCCGTGCCAATGTCCTTTGCAATGAGATGGGAATGGACACGATTTCCGCCGGTGCCACCCTGGCGTGTTATGCCGAAATAGAGAACAAGCAGTTGACGGGCGATGAAATCCTTTCGCTTTTAACCGCCGTTGCAAACGGCAACGGCATCGGCAAGGATTTGGGCAAAGGTTCCTATGAATTCGCCCGATCAAGAGGAAAAACCGAGGCGTCAATGTCGGTAAAGAAACTTGAGCTGCCGGCTTATGATCCGCGGGGCGCCTATGGCATGGCGCTCGGTTATGCCGTCTCCACGCGGGGGGGATGTCATTTGCGCGCCTATCCGATCGGCAATGAAATTCTGCGTAAACCGGTTCCCACGGATCGGTTTACATTCAGCGGCAAAGCCCGGATTGTCAAAATCGCCGAAGATGCCAACGCCATTGTCGACTCCCTCACTGCCTGCAAATTCATATTTTTTGGTGCCACCCTGGAAGAGTTCGCCAATGCGTTTACAGCCGTCACCGGGGTGGAATCCACCGGCCAGGATTTATCTGTCATCGGTGAACGGATTTATTATGCCGAGCGCATTATGAATGCCAAAAACGGCTTTAATAAAATTCATGATGACCTACCCCAGCGCTTTTTCAAAGAACCCGGATCCAGCGGGAATAATATTGAAATTCAACCCATTTGTCGGGACGATTTTCTGACAGCCCGAAACAACTACTACATCGTTCGGGGTCTGGACGCCAACGGGTTGCCGACAAAAGAAAAATCAGAGGAACTTGGACTGACATGGAACGATTAATTGATCGATACGAAAAAAAGCTGATTAAACAGGGTCTGGCTGAGGGAAGCCAACTGCTGATGGCCGAAATCGAAACGGAGATGGTCTGGAACCGAGATGATCCGAAGTGCGAAATTCTAGCCGAAGTCATCAGAAATTTGAACATCAGCTCCCTTTGTTTTTCACCGCCGGCGGAACCTTACCGTACCCTGGTGGATTTTTTATCTTCGAGGGCCGATACCATCACGCTCAAAGACAATGAAACCCGCCTGTTTTTACATGACCTGCCGGTCATTCGGGAATTCTCGGCCGAAAAAATTGTTGCCCAGCTGAAGCGGCGCAAAGCCGTCATCGTTGACGGACACGGCATCGTCACTTACGGTACGGTCAGCCCGGAACAAACGTTTGTGGTGTACAGCTCGGTATTGTTTTCATGTTTTGTTAAATTTTTTGCGGATTTCCTCGAGCATTCGCTAGAGGGGACGGTAACCGACGAGGAAATGACGGCATTCAAAAGGGTCATGGAAAACCTGCCGCCGTCGCCTCAAATCGATATGACCTTTAAAAAGGCGCCCTTTACTTCTGAAAATGAGGTTTATGACGCTGTCAGCGAAGTGGGCAAACCGGTGGTCAACTACGGGTTTGTGGATTCGGTCATGGGAAATATCTCCTATCTTCATAACGACATTCTGTATATCAGCCAGACCGGAAGTTTTCTCGACGAATTGGAAGGCTTTATTGATCCCTGCCCGGTGGACAACTCCTCCTGCACCGGAATCACGGCCAGTTCGGAACTGCCTGCCCATATGCTGATCGTCACCGATTCCCCCAAACGGGCGATCCTGCACGGCCATCCGAAATTTTCCGTGATCATGTCGCTGGTCTGCGATAAAAAGGACTGCGAGTTCGATGGGCAATGCCACGTTAATTGCCCTGACCCGCGATATGTTAAAGACATTCCGATCGTATCGGGTGAAACCGGCACCGGTCCCAATGCCCTTTGCAACACCGTGCCCAAGGCGTTGAAAGACCATCGCGGCGCCATCGTTTACGGGCATGGCGTCTTCACAGCCGGTCAGGACGACTTCAATGAGCCCTTTCACAACCTGATAGACATTGAAAAGATGTGTCGCACGGAGTACTTTGAAAAGTTGAAAAAAGCAGGAATTGAGGTGTGAAGGAGCTATTTTGACACAAGCGCCGCCGCTGGCCAAAAAGACGGCCAGTCTGATCGAGAAAGAAACCTTTTGGGCTCGGTTCCGAAATTGGCCGTTGTTGGGTTTCGCGACTCGCGACAACATCGGCAGAATGTAGGTTGGGTAGAGGGACGAAACCCAACAACAACGCCTGGCGAAAGCTTAACCCAACCTACAACTGAAGGCCAACACCGGTGAAAGAAGGTCCGTTTTAAAAGCGAATCCGACACAGCCGGTCGAATTCAATCGCTGAAACCTGACACCCGAAACCTGAACACTGTTTCTAAAGGTTGTCACCCAAATCAACCCTCTCTCCGTGCTGTAGGCTCTACTAGCTGGAAGCCGGGCTAGGCCAGAGATAATCGGCTCTGCCTGTATCAGTTTCAAGTAGTGATGGAGTATTGGCCTCCGGCTCGGAGAGAGTACTGGAGTGATGGTCTATCATCCATGAACCTGCGCGTTTGAGAAACTCGATAGCCTCTGTTCAAGGTTGAAGAAGATCATTGTCAGTTTCCGTTTTTCCAATACTCCATTACTCCAGACGTATGTTGAGTTTTATGTAGCGATATTTGCTCAAGTCAGGTAACGCCGGCGGCGCAACCTGACCTACTATGTTTTTGAGAGGTGGTATCCGACAATAGCGCACGGCAGAAATGAACACCGGCCGCCTGGTTGTTTCACAACGCCGAATGTTGGTGACCAGTTATCTCCGACATTTTCATCATTTTTTAGGTCAGGTGCGAGCGAAGCAAGTTCCCTGACAAATCTTTCTCAACCGCAACCCTCAATTCGCTCTCCACTTGCCTGATCAAAAAAGTGCGCTTTATCCACATCCACCCCGAGACGGTATGTCGCATCGATGGGGATATCGAATCTTCCCTGATTGGCAACGGTCAATTTATGCCCATTTAAATTAAAAGAGAATTGTGTTTCGGTACCGGTTGTTTCGCTGAGCAAAAGTTGGGCTTCGATAATGTGGGGATGGGTTTCAGAAGGATCGGTTAAGACGCGAATATGCTGGGGACGCAATCCGTATAATACGTTTCTTCCGGTTTCTATCGATATCTCGGAAGAAACGGGTAGTACGAAATTTTTTGCGCGAAAAATTTTTTTTCCTTGCTCCGAAGCGATTTCTCCCGCTGCCAGATTAATGGACGGGGTTCCAATGAAATCGGCGACGAACCGGTTGGCCGGTTTGTCGAAGACCTCGCCGGGAGATCCAACTTGCTGGATGAGGCCGTCGCGCATGACCATAATTTTATCCGCCATCGTCATGGCTTCAACCTGATCATGGGTGACGTAAATGGTGGTGGCTTCGAGCCTGTTATGCAGCGTACGCACCTCAAAACGCATCTGCTCTCTTAGCTTCGCGTCGAGGTTGGACAGCGGTTCGTCGAATAAAAAAACTTTGGGATCGCGAACGATGGCGCGTCCCATGGCGACCCTTTGGGCCTGACCGCCGGAAAGCTGATTCGGATAGCGGTCAAGCAAGGCGCCAATATTCAAGATCTTGGCCGCCCATTGAACCCGCTCATCAATTTCAGATTTCGCTACTTTTTTTACCTGCAGGCTAAAGGCAATATTGTTATAGATTTTCATCTGGGGATACAACGCGTAGTTCTGAAACACCATGGCAATGTCCCGGTCGCGAGGATGAACATTAT
This sequence comes from Desulfobacterales bacterium, assembly GCA_050124355.1. Classification (GTDB taxonomy): domain Bacteria; phylum Desulfobacterota; class Desulfobacteria; order Desulfobacterales; family JAFDCJ01; genus JAFDCJ01. The sequence continues at coordinate 3,873 of JASFFJ010000246.1, forward strand.
TGACCAGCCTGTCCTCGATGTACAGATTCCCGGATGTGATGGTTTCCAATCCGGCCGTCAGCCGCAGCAACGTTGATTTGCCGCAGCCGGATGGTCCCAACAGCGCTGCAAACTCACCAGTTTTTACTTCGACGCTAATATCCCGCAAGGCTTTTATTTTTCCGAAGTTCTTGCAAATGTTTTCGTAAACAACAGTTGCCATCTATTTACCTGCCTATGATAATTTCAGAACTACTGACGTGTCGTAAATTCTGATGCAACACCAACGTCTGTGGTTGCGTCAACAATGCCGGATTTCGCGCGTATCGTTCTGAAATTATATTTGTTATTTTTTTGGTTCTCCAATCATATTCAAGGTTTTCAGTATAAGCCGGTGGATGTTTCGCTGCAAATCGTGAAACTGTCTGAGGGGCTTAGTGAGCGTTAAGCCGTACAGCGACCTTTTCGGATAATTTGAAATTATGCTTATTATTACTACAAATTTTGTAGGTTCTTAAGATATCAGAACCTTACGAAAATTTTTTCCGATTGATGTCAGGAGCCCTGAATTTATCCCTGCTCAGCGGAGAATGCTTCAAGCATACCCGAATCCGCGGCGACGTCCAGCATTGTGAAACGATCCCGGATCTCCCGGGAATGTATGACAACTTCCCGGTAAAAATCTTGAGAAAGTCCGAGTTCTGTGGCGGTTTTGGGGGCACCTACTTTCTCCATGGCTTGCCACAGCCTTTCCGATGGGAGCATGACCTCACGCAGTCGGGTTGAAAGCCTCTCCCAGTTTTCCGTCAATAAAAGATTGAACTCGTCGGCCTTTTTGCGATCTAGCGCTTTACGTTCCAATTGTTTGATACAGTTTTGACCGATTTCCTTACCATAGCGGGCAACCATGTCGGCTGTATCGATATGTGTGGGCGATAGGATCGGCGGATTAGGTCTACCCAAGATCCGATTCTGCAGGCGGGACATGGTCAGGGTGGTCACCCCAACCTGCTCACCGTGCAAGGTGCCGGGATGGGCATCACCGGCGAACATATCAATATAATGCGACATCATGTGTTCGCCCATGCTTCCGGAGTGGGTGGTCTCCGTGAAACAGGTCCCCAGCCCCATGATCGCACAGATTCGAACCAGCACGCCGAATGCTTCCATGTCGGCTTTTTCCAGCCCGGCGGCCCTGTCGAAAAGCGCGTCTTCGTCGTAGGCCAATAAAATGTAGGGTAGCTCGCGGTAGGCGGTGCCCAAAAGAAGATGCGACAGCAGCCAGTCCACCTGAGCGGTGGTGCGGCAAATCACATCTGCATAAGCGCTGCGCGTCAGGCGAATGGGACAGCGGGATACAGCAGCAAGGTCAAAGAACACCCCCTGGGGGGGGTGCGCGGTCAGTGATTTTTTGAATCCGCCAAATAAGATCGAGGCGGTGGCGGTCGTATACGCAGTTTGGGGAGAGGTGGGGAAAACCGAATATCGCTTGTTATCCAAAAAAGTGGCGTACTTGACACTGTCGTTAATGGTTCCCGAACCCACGGCAATCAATCCGTCACAATGCCGTGACAAGTGTCTCAGTTCCGTCACGCCCGCTTCGGTCGAGGCGGGATTTTCCCATATAATTTCTTCGATGGCAAATCCTTCGGAACGGGCTGCGGCAGCTACGCGACGACCGAGTGCTTCATGGGTAAGGGTGTCTGAAACGACACCGAGCTTTTCATTCTTATGCAGCGGATAAATCAGCTGACCTTCCATCCCATCGATGGTTTCCTTGATCACGATCGAACGAATGTTGATGGCTACCTTTTGGCCGGTGTGGGGATGTTGCCAGCTTCCGGCAACCAGTTCATTGATGATACCGCCATAGTCTTTGGTCATTTTTTACTCGAACTCCCCCCTGCACACAGGAGGCATGCATTGTAAGTCATCTTTTTGATAAGTGTTCAACCACAGAGAGCACAGAGTTCACAGAGAACTGATTTTTATTTTTTCTCTGTGCTCTCTGTACTACTAATGTGTAAATTCTTTAATTTTTGCTAGGCAAATTATGCTGCAAGAGCTGAAATCTTCGTAATTTTAATATGTTGAGTTTGCATAATATCAGATGCATATTTAAGGATTATTTGGTTGCGGCTCTGCCGCGCTGGGTCCTCTGTGGTGAAATATTACATTACTATAATTACGAATACAGATATTGCTGATTGGTTGATTAGTTGATTGGTTAAAGGTCTATAAATATTGATTTATCCTATATTTGCAAAATAATTGAATACTTCATGTTTCAACATTCGTAACATTATGAAATTATGACTATAATTTACCTAATCAACCATTCAACCAGTAAACTAATCAACCAGGTCTGGAATATGTGTACGGAGACACAAATGCTGCGCCGGCGTAAAGTGTCATCAAGCCTGTGCGTTAGCTGATTTAGCGGCAAGTTTAACCAGCTTGCCGAAGGTTTTTTCATTGTCTGAAAAAAGTGTACCATATATCTCGAGCAGCTCATCCCATATTTGCCGATCCTTGGTGTCGGGTTGGACGATTCTTGTCTGACCGCACATCGCTTCTGCGGCTGCGCTGATGGATGGAAACCAGCCGACACCGTAACCGGCAATCATTGCGGCCCCTAAGGCAGAAGCCTCCAGGGTATCGGAAAGGGCGACATCTTTACCGGTTGAATCTGCCAGCATCTGGGTCCACAACGGACTGGATGCACCGCCGCCGATGGCAACAAATTTTTCAATCCGTACAGCTGTCTCTTTTTCCAACGCCGCCGTGGACTGGGCCTGATCCAGGCAGATACCCTCCAGGATCGATCGATAAAGGTGAGCCGGTCGATGTCCCCCGGAAAGACCGATAAAGCAGCCTCTTGCATTTGGGTTCCAATGCGGATTCATGACGCCGGACCAATACGGGAGCGTCATCAGGCCGTCGGAGCCTACCGGTATTTTCTGTGCTTTTTGTTCCAGCTTTTTGAAAAAGTCTTTTTCACTTCTATCCCCCGGTAAAAACTGATCGACAAACCAGTTGACCAGAAAAACGCCCGACCTCAGGCAGGTTTCTAGAATATATCCTTCTCCGGTTGGGGAGATTTCCGTTCTCCAGGCCTTGCTGTTCAAGCACTGCGGCAGCCAAACGCCGGAGACCACCGCCGTGCCCAAATTGATATAGGCCTGGTTTGAGGTGATGCAGTTGGTGCCCAAGGCGGCACACTGCCCGTCTCCGCCGCCGGCAAAAATCGGGGTGTCAGGGAGCAGCCCTGTCTCGCGGGCAGCTTCGGCCGTGACGCCGCCTAGTTTGGTGCCGGGTGCAAAAGGTTCCGGAAAACGGGAGGGCGTCAGTCCGAGATAATTCAACAGCACTGGCGACCATATTTTTTTACGAATATCGAAGTATCCCATGGGGTCTGCGCTGAACCAGCCGGTTTTTAGTTTTCCGCATAATTTTTGGACCAGGTAAGCTTGAACATCGGCAAAAACGCTTGTTTTTTCGAAAGCCGCCGGTTCATTTTCCTTAAGCCAGGCCAGTCTGTAAAGTGCAGGCGTCAGGTTCGGAAGCCGTCCGGTGATGTCGTGAATGACATCCGCCCCAATTTGGGTGGATAAGTCGGCAACCTGCTTACCCGAGCGCTCGTCTATCCAGATCATCGCCGGCCGGACCTCTTGGCCGTCATCGTCTAAAAACGCCACCGATTCTCTCTGGTTGGAGATGGAGATCCCGGCAACTCTGTCCGCATTTACCTGATCCAGCAGCTGCTGGAGCGCACGTCGGCACGAATCCCACCAATCCTGGCTGTTTTGTTCAAACCAAGATAAAACGGGATTGTGAAGCTCAAGCGGGCTTCTGCCCTCGGCCACCCATTCTCCTGTTTTGGCCCAGGCAATCGTTTTCGTCGATTGGGTACTACTGTCAATGCCAATCACCAGATCTTTCATTTTAGCCTCTGCATGCTTGTATGGCCTTGTATGAAAATTCATTTCAAAAAGTTGGAGTTGGTTCTATCCTGTGCCTCCTTACATTTCGTAGGTTGGGTTGAGCCCACTCCGGGCTTTGTTGGATTTCGTTGCACTCAATCCAACCTACATGTTACCGGTAGTATGGCTAAATGCGAAACCCAACAGCGACCGATTTCGGGACCGAGCCCGAACAGTTTCTTTTCCGATCAGACTGGACGCTCGCGGTCAGAGGCGGTGCTCGTATGAGATTCCGCTAAGCCGAGCAGCGAAACTCAACATATCGAATGACGAATGCCGAAATTCGTCACTCGTCGTTCGTCATTCGATTATTCATAGTAAATTACGAAGTCCGTCGTTTACCCTTTCAGCATCTTGTCCACCTGTTTGGCAATAATATCCATGGTCTCTTTCGGTGTTTTATACTCTCCCGCAAAAAAGCGACCCAATTCCACCGGAATGATATTGTTGGATATTTCCGCCCATTCCGGCAAATCCGGTTCGGATCCCATATGATTTAAAATGGTCTCTTTCTGAACGGGAAAATGCCGGGTGGTTCCTGCGCCGACTTTGGCCGCGGCCAGTACATCCGGGTGATTGAAGGTGCTGTGGCGCATCGGACTCGAACCGCCGCCCAGAACGGAGATTCGGGCCTGGGTGTCCGGGCAGGTCGCCCATTGCATGAATATCCAGGCGGGGTCCTGGACGCTAGAGTATTTGGAGAGGCCGAGGGCACTGCCGCCCTGGTGGCCGACATTGGGAATCTCTCCGTAGCCGCACTGGTCGAGGGGCCGAAGTTTATTGGCCTTGGGCGGCACGGCTACTTCCAACAGACCCGACACTTTCGAGCTTTTGGGGTCGTCGCAGCTCGGCAGAAACTCACCCCAGGTCAACACCTGTCCCGCGATGCCCTGGGCCATGGACTGCGCCTGTCCGTCCCAGGTCCAGGTGTCCACGCCGGCAGGCATATTTTCTTTGAGCTTGACCCAGTAATCCATGGCTTCGAGACCCTCAGCGTCATTGCCGGAAAAGGTGCCGTCCGTGCGGAAGACCGATCCGCCATGTCCCCACAGCCAGGCTGTCCAGTCGCAATTCAGGCTGTAATGGCCGGATTTCATCTGGCCGGTGGTGCCGTAAATGCCTGCACTTTTTTTCTTTTCCTGGATAATCTGGGCGTTTTTCAGATACTGGTCCATGGTGGTGGCCACTTTAAGGCCCAGCTCCTCGTAAATATCCTTGCGGTACATTTGGATAAAGATGGGGATGTCATAGGGCACGCCCACCATTTTGCCCTTGTACATGCTGATCCCATCGACGAGGGGCTTTAAAAAATCATCGAAGTCATAAGCGGGAAAGGCGAGCTCCTTTTTGGAATCGTAAATCTCCCTGGGGTCGATGGTATCCTTACTGAAACTGGCCATCCAGCTTTGATCCATATAGTAGAGATCATAGGTACTTGTCCCGGAGGCCACATCCATAGTCAGCTTCTGCAGGACCTGCTCGAGTGGCAGTACCTCGATTTCGACGTTGATGCCGGTGGCCGGTGTAAACTCGGATTTGACCAGCTGGGCGATACCTTTGCTGGGCGGCGTGGATTCCGTCGCCATCCGGACTGTTTTGCCCTTGAAAGGTGTGCCGACATCCTTAATCCAGGCCATCACATCGGTTGAAGGTTCTGTCGCGGCAAGTGCTTTCTGGTTAATCATCCCTCGGCGTCCCCTGAAGGGCAGGTGGCCCAGAGCGCCCAAAGCAGACATGCTCAGCCCCACCTTGGCAGCCTTGCGTAAAAAGTCACGTCGTCCGATGTTACCCTTGGCCAACTTGTCGGCCAGATTCGCCAAATAGTGTTTTTGGTCCTTTTCTTTCATGATGTTTCCTCCTTGAATTTAGAAAATTTAAGATCGAAAAAAAAGCCCTTGCCTTTTTTTGGAATGGGATTACTGCTTGAGTGATCCCATTGTCAAACCGCGAACAAGATTTTTCTGGACAAGCAAAATAAAAATAAAGGCCG
>JASFFJ010000247.1:0-9798 GCA_050124355.1 Desulfobacterales bacterium
TGCTTTGGCCTTGGCCGGATCAAAAGCATAACCTTTGTATTCTTTGTCATATCCAGGCATGGCCGGCGGCAAGGGCTGGTTGGCCGGTACGGCGCGGTTGTTGATGATTTTGCATACCCGGTCTTTGTTGATGGCCATATTGACGGCCTGGCGAACTTTTTTGTTGTCAAAGGGTTTTACGCGAACATTCATGGACACATAGCCGGTATGCAGTTGGCCGCCTTCGATAATCAGGTCGGCATTTTTGGGATCATTTTTCACCTGCAGAAACCGCGCCGGCGGAATACCGTCTCCCAGAATATCGACTTCACCCCGTTGCAGTCGCAGCAGGGCCACGGTCGGTTCCTGGCCCACTTCAAAGACAACGTTATCGAGACGAGGCAATCCTTTTTTGTAATAGTCCGGATTGCGTTCGTAAGCGACGTGTTGCCCGAGTTTCCATTCTTTCATCTTAAAGGCACCGGTGCCGACCGGATGTTTACCAAAATCCTGGCCATATTTTTCGACTTCTTCTTTGGGTACGGCAAATGCAAAGTTAATGGCCATAACGTGCAGAAAGGTGGCGTCCGGACGGGACAGCTCAATTTTTAAGGTATATGGATCGATGACGGTCATGCCGCTTAACTGGGTGGTTTTGCCCGCTACCATCTCATCGAATCCTTTGATGCTCCAGAAAAAGCCTTGCCCGGGGCTCTGGGTTTTGGGATTTACGGCCCTTTCGATGGAAAATTTTATATCTTCGGCCGTCAGTTTGCGGCCATTGTGAAATTTTACATCTTCCCGCAGCTTAAAGGTATAGATTTTACCATCAGGGGAGATGGTAAAGCTTTTGGCCAGATCGGGTTCTAGGTTATAAGTTCCCGCTTCATAATCCATTAGGCCGTTAAACAGCGCTTTGATCATTGACCAGTTCTGCCAGTCATATCCAATGGCTGGATCCAGGGTACTGATGTCATCCTTATAGGTGACGATCATGGTGCCCCCTTGCTTGATTTCTGCGGCAGTCGCCTGAGTCAAAACACCAAAGCTCAGGGACAGACAGACTACCAGGGTAAGTAACAAACATTTTTTCATTTTCTCCTCCTTTTTTAGATTAGCGATTTAAATTTAAACGCCTGGGTAATAAACTACGAACCACATTTTACTAAACCTTTACTTATCTCCAATCTCGTTAAATCGCTCACTGGTTAACCAATCAACCCCTTAACTGTTTCTGAATTAGGGTACTACCTTAAATACACCCGCGGGTCGATGAACGGAATTACCAGATCGGCCAGCAAATTACCGAGTACAATGCCGACGGCGGCCACCAATGTAGCCCCCATGATAATCGGGATGTCCACCATTTGAATGGCCTGCCATGCCATCTGCCCGATTCCGGGCCAGCCATAGACCGATTCCACCACCACCGCGCCGGCCATAAATATACCGATATCCAGTCCGATCATGGCAATTACCGGTAGAATGGCATTACGCAGCGCGTGCACCAGGATCACTGATCGTTCGGTCAAGCCCTTGGATCGCGCAGTGCGGATGAAATCCTGACGCAGCACATCCACCATGCTCGACCGCATCATTCGTGAATACCAGCCTCCACCTGATATCCCCAATGTGAGTGCCGGAAGAATCAAATGATTGAGAGACCCGTAACCTCCTAAAGGGAAAATGGGTATAATATGAGCGAATAAATATAGCAACAGCAGACCCAACACAAACTGAGGAACCGATACCCCCGCAAATGACAGGGCCATGATCCAGTTGTCCGCCGATCTTCCGCGTTTTGTGGCAGCCAATATTCCGGCCGGCAGACCGATTAATAGTTCAAAAAATATGGTTCCCGCCATGAGCAACAGGGTTGCCGGTAGGCGGCTCATGATCAGTTCGCTGACCTGGGTTTTTTGTTTGTAAGACCGACCCAGATCCCCCTGCATCAAGCGACTGATATATTTCAGATACTGAATGGGCAGGGGTTTATCAAGCCCGAGCTCCTTGCGAATGGATTCGACGGTTGCCTGGGTCGCACTGCGGCCGGCCAGCATACGCACAGGGTCGGCCGGCATGAGAAAGGAAAGACAGAAGGTGATTAACGTGACCCCAATCAATATCAGGATTGCCTGGCTGAGTCTTTTGGCAAGGAATATCAGCATTATTCACGGCCCCTTTGCGTAGGATCGAGCGCATCTCTCAACGCATCTCCCACCAGATTAAATGAAAGCGACAGGAGCATGATAGCGATGCCGGGAAAAAAAACCAACCAGGGTGCGTCCAGAAAGTAAGACTGGCTTTCGTAAATGATACCGCCCCATGAAGGGGTCGGGGGCCTAACACCGACGCCGAGAAAAGACAGGGTGGCTTCTAATAGCACGGTTGTGGCGATCCCCAAGGTGCCCCAAACGAGCAAGGTCGGCCACAAATGGGGCACAATATGAATAAACAGAATTCTCGGCCAGGCAGCACCGATGGCACCGGCGGCTTCAATATATTCCTGTTCGACCAGCGCGACGGTTTGGCTGAAGATAACCCGCGCGATTTGGACCCAGTTTACCAGCGCAATTACCAGGGCCACAATCCAAAGACTGGGTCGGAAAATAGCGGCCAAAGCGATCGCCAGCAATAATGCCGGAAACGCCATCATAAGGTCCGTAAACCGCATGATGACCGTCCCCAACAATCCTTTGACGTAACCGGCGACGATACCCAGGAAAGCGCCGATAAGCACAGCGGCGCCGTTGGCGGCGATGCCGATGATCAGCGAGGTTCGGGCGCCGTAAAGAAGCCTTGAAAAAAGGCTGCGGCCCAGCAGGTCGGTGCCAAGCCAGAAGGTTTTGTTGGGCGGCAGGGGGGCGCCTTCCAGGGTCAGTCCTTCGAAATATTGCTTGTCGGGAGGGTGGGGGGAAATCAGTGGTGCAAACACCGCCGCACCGCAAAACAAGATCATCATCACAAGGCCGAAAAGCGCCAGTTTATTCTTTAGCAGCTGTTGCAGTACGTACAGCATAATTAGACATCTGTCCTACAAAATCTTCAAAGTGACCATGACCACAGAAGCGGTTTTACAACCTCGGATGATAGGCGCGAGGTTTATAAAACCGCTTCCATCGATATCGGCGTTTCGTCATCAACTCAACGGTTCATCATCTTTGCCATCTTGCTTATAAGACGAAGGGTTCATAGAGCTACCAACAGTATCCAATGAACATATAGTGAAACGGAAATTGCCTGTCAAGGAGGATATTTAAAATTCATTGAAGCAAAACAGAATGCGACGCCTTTCTAAAACAAGGTGAGTCGTAGTAGCGACATATTTACTTTGCTTTATCAAAAATGCGGTTCAGCTCTTGGATCAGGGCCGGGCTCTTAAGAATTATGCCGTAATCTTCATCGAAACCATAAACCTTCGACGCAGCTCTCTGCATGTCACTATCAAGCATGCTGCTCATCAAAACACCGCCGTCGCTCAGTGTGCCACTTATGTTTTCTTCGCCCCGGAATCCAAACAATTGGAATTTTTCCTTCTTCATAAGGCCCAAGAAAAAACCGGTGCGCTAAGTGTTAATGTGAGATTTCGGTATACAGCACCGGCCGTTGCAGTCAGAGGGATGGGATCGCCATACCAGCCGGCCCATTCATCCGGCTGGAAAGTTGCATCCTCGTTTTTGTCTTCAAAAGCAAAAAGGCAATAGGTGCCCGGCGGCATAAGAAAGCGAAATTCTCCGCTGCGATACGCGATCTGATATGCGTGTAAGGTCTGCTTTCCTTCCTTTCTGCTATCAAAAAATTGGTCTCAGGACCCTAACCGGCTTCTTTATTAGCATTAATGTCTTTGATTTTCGGTAAGTTAATTTAGTTCGGCAAGAGTCAACAGATGGATCAATATTTATTATTTAAGATGTGACCCCACTATTTTTATGGCGTGTCTATCAAATTTGCAACATAAGTTCCAAACTGTTAATCTGCTTTACATTAAACTAAGTCCATTCTCATTGACAGGTTCTTCGCGAAGGCTGTTTAAAAAAAAAATTATAGCAACATGTCAAGCACTTACGTTTACCGACGCCAATAAAACTATAAAATATCACAATGTGGTATGTTAATTGCTCTAATTGTCAGGCAGGTTGGCCAATGGTCAAAGCTAACCAAATTCATACAACAAACAAAAATAATAAAGGAGAAAGAAAATGGCAAGGTGTGAAAATTTCAAGATCATTTTGGTGAACGACACTGACGCAGAAATTAAGGTTAAGAAATTTGAGTACGAAGACGGTTCCAAGTGGAAAACCGAGAATATGTTGGGCCTCGACGGTCACGAAAAGATCCAGCATGGCAAAAGAAAGAAGTTTACACGTAATCTAGGGGGTATAGGCAATGAAAAAACTTGCTTCCGGGTTACCTATAGCCATCATATTGGAGGTACTAAGTGGGGCTCAAACAAGGTCGAAACAACCGGCATGTTTTTAGCCCAAGACAACGGCAAAAAGGAAGTCTTCCTCACTAAGTAACTGAGGATCACTTTGTGGGTAAGAACCTAAAAATAAGTTTTACAACATATGGAACGAAATACGGGGAAGCGTCACTTTACCCCGTATTTCCTTTTTTTATGTCACGTTCGTACTTTTGCTCCTGCAACTGTCAGCAGAAGTGGCGGGCGTGATGGGAAATAACGACCCTCGACGCCGGCGACTTCCATTTTTTAAAATCGGCGGCGCTTTCTTTGGCCACTTAATCTTCGATCGCCGCTATGCCCCCCATAGAAATCTTATACCCAGTTACGCCGACATTCAGTGAGAGAAATGGCTTGCTCGATCTCCAGAACCGAGTATCTATGATTTCTTGAACCATCAATAAATGCTTGGCAAAACCGATGCAAATGGTTATGCTTACCCGATTAGCTTAGGCCTGCCCTGGTGCAACTGCTTGGAATTCTTTTTGGAAGACGTTAAACCATTGAGACCATCACAATAAAGACATGTGTATCTGATCCAGGTCCGGGCCAGGGGTTAAACGTTTTGCGTTGGAAAGCCCAGACAGCTCGTATCAAAATGTTTAAAAATGATGGAATTCCTTAATTCGTCATTAGACAGTCGTCATTCGACATTATTTTTAGTGCCTAAATGGCTAATCTATTTCAAGGACTTGATTTGAGGTAGCACGATTTGCAACAAAATTCGGCCAATAATAAAAAGACTGCTCTAAATGACACCGAAGCCAAAAGGCTGCTAAAAAAATTTGACATTACCCTGGTGCCCGAGCGATTTGTCCACCAGCATTCAGAGGTAGCCGCCGCCGCCCTGGACATCGGATTTCCGGTAGTTATTAAAGGCACCGGCCCAAATTTGCTTCACAAAACCGACCGGGGTCTGGTGCACCTCAATCTTTTTGACGCTCAATCCGTTGAAAATGCGGTTCAAGCGATCACTGACGAAGCCGCAAATGATTTAGACGGATTTTTAATTCAACCCCACATCGCGGGTCGGCGTGAATTTGTGGCGGGTCTGTTTCGGGACGATCAATTTGGACCGGTGGTCATGTTCGGCCTCGGGGGCGTCTTTACCGAGGCCTTTTCAGACGTCGCTTTCCGATTGGCACCGCTGACTGAAACCGATGCCGCCGAGATGCTGGATGAGATCCGGGGCAACGTCCTGCTGGGTAATTTCAGAGGGGAAGAAGCGGCGGATCGGGATCGATTGATTCAAACATTGCTGGGCTTGTCCCGTATCGGCGCCCAGCATCCGGAAATTTCAGAAATCGATCTAAATCCCCTGCTGGTCGACCCCCAGGGTCGGGTGCAGGTGGTGGATGCGCTGGTGCTGACCGGCGGCCGGATCGCAACATCCGATTTTCTGCCGCCGGTATCACCCGATGCCATCGGCTCCCTGTTTTATCCCAAAAGTATCGCCATGGTGGGTGCATCCGCCCAACTGGGCAAATGGGGTCATTTCTTGATGATCAATACTATCAGCGGCGGCTTCAAAGGCCGGCTTTACCCGGTAAACCCAAAGGGCGGTACCATCATCGGCAGAAAGGTCTACCGGTCGGTGGCCGAAATTCCGCACGAAATCGATCTGGCTGTTGTGACCATACCGGCCGAAAAAGTCTTGACGCTCATTCCCCAATTCCGGGAAAAAGGGATTCGGAACATGCTGTTGATTTCATCCGGCTTTAGTGAAACCGGAGACCACGGCAGACAATTGGAAAAGGACCTGGTCGAAGCGGCCCAGCAAGCCGGCATCCTGGTTCTGGGACCCAATACCATGGGCATCGCCAATCCGCACCACCGTTTATACTGCACGGGCTCACCGGTGATGCCCCAACCCGGTTCAACCGCCATGGTTGCACAATCCGGCAATATGGGTATTCAACTGCTGGCCTTTGCCGAACAACAAGGGATCGGCATCCGGGCCTTTTGCGGTTCCGGCAACGAAGCCATGATGACCATCGAAGATTATTTGGATGGCTTTGAAGTCGATTCTTTGACCCGAACGGTGATTTTGTACATCGAAAGCGTTAAAAACGGTCGCCGCTTTTTTGAAGGCGCCCGGCGGGTCGGGAAAAAGAAGCCGATTGTACTCCTGAAGGGCGGCCGCAGCAAGGCCGGCAACCGGGCGGCGGCCAGCCATACCGGCGCCATGACCTCCGACATCAAAATATTCGACGCGGTTTGCCGACAGGCCGGTATTGTCGGGGCTGAAAAGCCAATGGATCTTCTCGACTTGGCGGCTGCTTTTTCATCATTGCCCTTGCCCGAGGGAAATCGTGCCGCCATTGTGACCCTGGGCGGCGGTTGGGGGGTCGTCACGGCTGATTTGTGTGCGGAATTTGGACTGGCCGTACCTGAGCTGTCTGCAGATCTGATCGCGAGAATGGATGCAATGCTGCCGGCCTACTGGAGCCGCTCCAATCCCATCGATCTGGTGGGCGATCGAAACCCTTCCATACCGATGACCGCACTGGAGGCCCTCGCGAAATGGGACGGCTGCGATGGCGTCATCAATCTTGGCATCCTGGGTCGCAGGATCATGGTAGAACGCTTCGGGGCCGCAGTGCTGCAGGAAGATCCGGCCTACGCTCCCGATGTGATCGAAGCCACCAATAAACGCTTCATTGAGTTTGAAAAAAACTATATCGAACACATCGTAAGATTAATGGATCAATATGAAAAACCGATATTCGGTGTTAGCCTGTTGCCCGATGAAAACAATCAAACCCTCTATCGGGTCGCCGGCAGTCCGTTTAAGGGTGTATTTTATCCCACCCCGGAACGTGCAGTGAAGGCATTTGCCAAAATGGTTGAATATCGGCGTTTTCTTAAAAAACAAGTTAACCACGAAACACGCGAAATACACGAAAAAGCATAAATTTGATATGGCTGCAAAAAGGCCCAAAAATCACAAAAAATGAAATTTATACTGGCAAAGAAAGGATGCCAGCCATGACCCAAAAAAAATATGATTTCAAATATGATTTTGAAATCGGATACTTTATAAAAAGTCCCTGCAAAAAATGCCTCCAGAAGAAAGACTTCCCCAAATGCGCCGAACATTGCGACCTGCTGGACAGGATTCACACGATGTTATCCGATGTCATTTCATGCACCCGGAGGAAAGATTGAGAATTGTCGACTTAAGATTGAAGACTCTATACCCGGACAAACCGGAAATAGCAAAAATAAAAGCACTAACTGTTTAAATTCCAAATTACAAGCACCAAATTACAAATAAATTCCAATATGCAATGACCAATGATCAAAACTTCCTGGGCGCCTTCCCTTTCTAATCAATTCGAATTCTCAACTATCGAAAAGTTCTTCCTCAAGCACTTGTTTTGAATTTTGAATTTCGGTCATTGAGATTTGTTTGGTATTTGTGTTTTGGTATTTGGAATTTTATAATTGCTATCACCTGAATCCTTCATTTTCTTGCAACGTGTTGTTGAAAAACCCTTCTAAAGGAGTAACTTCACAACCACGGCCCCCCAGGTCAATCCGGCCCCCAGACCCAGAAATACCACGGTACTACCGTCACCAATGCGATTCATTTCCAGGGCTTCATCAAAGGCGATGGGGATGCTGGCAGCGGTGGTATTGCCATAGCGCTGGATGTTGTTGAATACTTTTTCTTCCGGCACCCAATAACGCTGTTCGATTCCCGTTCGCTGCCGGATCCATTCATCCGACGTGTCCATCCATTGGGATAAATCATCGTTGGTCACCAATCGCGGCGGAACATAACGGCCGGTTCCTCGAATCACGGTTCTTTTCATGCTTGATGCTCCTTTAATAGAGGTTGAAAGGTTCAGGGTTCTGGGTTGTTATGGTTCAATCACATCTTGAATTTATGGCTCTTCGGACCAGGTCGTAGATATTCAGTTCTGGCCAAAACAGTTTCAAGGAGTGATGTAGTATTGGAGTACTGGAGTGATGGTCTATCTTTTGTAAACTCTATGCATCGGAGAATCTGCATAGCCTCTGTCTTAAGTCACAGAAGATCGATATTGGATTTTCGTTTTTCCAATACTCCATTACTCTCTCCGATCCGTAGGCCAACACTCCATAAGTATGTTGAGCAGAGCAAAGTCATGGAGAGCCACCTTCCAGGGGGTAAACAAATACCGGGGTCTCCGGGCTTGATTGTATATGCTCGCTATTCTTTTCCTAAATCCGGGTGCTTCAAGGCTGAACCTCTGAACCCCTGGCCCAGACCTGGCATATCAAGATGTGGCAATATAAGCTTAATTTCATAAAAAGCGAAAACTAATTTATGGCCGTCTCCCGTCGCGCCAGGGCGGGTTTGAACGCTGAACCTGTTTATGTCCACAGCGCTTCACGCAAGCCTGAAGTCCTCTCGATTTTTCGCCGTATCGCGGTTCTGAGCACCGATTCGGTTCCCCAGACGGAGACCGTTTGCCGGGCTCTCGTCAGTCCGGTATAAATCAATTCCCGGGTCAACAGGGGGTAATCCTTATCGGGCAGGATCAGGGCCACATGGTCAAATTCCGACCCCTGACTTTTGTGGACCGTCATAGCGTAGACCGTTTCATGATCGGAAAGTGCATGGATCGGAAAGCGCCTGAACTCACCCGCAGTGCCGGGAAAATAGACCTGCAGTTCATCGTCCGATGCATCCGGATCCGGCAATGTGATGCCGATATCTCCGTTAAATAGATTTAGGTTGTAGTCATTTCTGGTAATCAGGACCGGTCGCCCATGGTACCAGGGTCTATTGAGCGGTTGGGCACGCGGTATCAACCCCTCATCCCCCAGGACCTGCTCGGCCAACCGGTTGATTGCAGTGACGCCGAAGGGACCCTTTTTCAGCGCACACAGTATCTTAAACCGGCTAAATTCATCCATCGCGCAACCGGGGTCTTGACAGGTCAAGTATTTTCGATAGCCATCGACAATCATCCGGGTCAACTCATGCATCAACATGCGTCTGGAACGGATGTCATGAAAACTGATGGATGTTTCCGAAGGGGCATTTATTAAGGCCAGTGATGCGTTGGCATCGCCGAGATTGATGGTGCGGCTCAGGCCCCCGATGCCGCCGTGGGCGGAGAATCGATAGCTTTTCTGCAAAACGGTGATGCAGTCCTGCAAACCCGGTTGGTCTTCGGACAAGGGGGTTGAGTCGGCCACTTTGGTCCGGGTTAATTTCTCAATTTTTTTCAGAAAACGTTTGGAAAAGCCATGGATAATCTGACGATCACAAATATCGCCCAGTACCGAGCCCGCTTCCACCGATGCCAATTGATCCTTGTCGCCAACCAGCAAAAGACGGCCATCCGGCGTAACCGCCGCGA
>JASFFJ010000248.1:0-9722 GCA_050124355.1 Desulfobacterales bacterium
GTGAGTTCGATGAGTTGGAGGAGATAATTCTTTTCAAAATTTTCTTTGGCGTCCTTCAAGGGTTTTAAATTATTTACCTCAGCCTTTAAGGCAGGCAAAATTAAATCTTCACTGATAATGTTTTCAGTTGCCATGGCCACCGCACTTTCTACCGTGTTTTGCAGCTCCCTGACATTACCGGGCCAAGAGTGAAGCATTAATTTTTGCATTGCCGCCGCTGAAAAGCCGGTTATATCTTTGTTCATTTCTTTAGACAATTGATCTAAAAAATAGTGAGATAGCACCGGGACATCCCCTTGCCGCTCCCGCAACGGCGGCAGATGAATATCAATGACATGGATTCGATAGAATAGATCCTCGCGAAAATTGCCATTTTTCACCTCTTCTTTCAAGTTCTTATTGGTGGACGCAATAAATCTGATATCCATTTTGATCGTTTTTCTCCCACCGACAGGAAAAAACTCTTTCTCTTGCATTACGCGCAATAATTTTACCTGCATGGATAGCGGCATTTCAGAAATTTCATCCAGGAAAAAGGTCCCACCCTGAGCCTGGATCATTAATCCTTCTTTGTTTTGGATCGCACCGGTAAATGCGCCTTTTTCGTAGCCAAACATCTCACTTTCAAACAGCGTTTCAGGGATAGCCGCACAATTAATTGCCACAAATTGTTTGCCTGCTCTTGGGCTGGCCAGGTGTAACGTTTTGGCGATCAACTCCTTGCCGGTACCACTTTCTCCTTCAATAATGATGGTGGAATCCGAATCGGCTGCTTTTATTACTTGTTCAAGGACTTCTTCCATTTTTTGGCTTCTACCGATGATATCGTCAAAGCCAAACCGGTTCTTAACTACTTTTTTGAGACTTTTTATTTCCTTTGTGAGCTTTGTTTTTTCCAAGCAATTTCTAGTATGCATTAAGAGCTCATCATCGTTAAACGGCTTGGTGATATAAGTGTATGCGCCTTTTCGCATGGCCTCGACAGCACTCTCTATGGTTCCGTAGGCAGTGAGGATAATTACAGGCATTTCCGGATAGAGTTGATGCAGGTTTTCCATCAGTTGAATTCCATCTGTACCGTTGAGCTTAAGATCCACCAGTGCAAAGTCAAACACATCATCGTTTGCCAGCTCCAGCGCCACTTTCGCCTTAGCTGCAGTGGTGACCTGATATCCTTCTGCTTCAAGCCTTAATTTTATGACCCTGAGGATATTGTTATCATCATCAACTACCAGAATTTTCTCCATTGCTTTTATCCTCGATAATTTCATTTTGTTGCAAAATTTTCTGCTTTTCTTCTTCGATCTTGAGATCGACACGTTTTAGTTTTTCGATCTGTTCGAGCAGCTGAGTTATTTCCTGTTTTTGTTCAGCAACTGTATTTTCAAGGGAATCAATTAAATCTACATTTTCTCTTGTTATGAGCTTTTTTTGCATGATAGCCATTTCTATCTGTTGTTGTTCAACCGTATTTGTCAGTGAAATTTTTTCTTTATCTAGTGTTCCTATTTTTTGTTTTTTATCAATAGCATCCTCAACAATCAAAACCCATAGCTGTGCTTGGTGTCTAAGGTTGCTTTGAGAGTAATCATTTAAAATTTTATTAAAAGCACCTAAAGACTTTTGATAATTCTGATTTGGGTTTTCAGGATGGGCATAGAGCAATCCCATTTGAAACAGCGCCTGATCGGGTAAGCTATCCGGAAAGTTATTTAACACAGCTACGTTTTTTGCCATGGATGATTCATACTGACGGTCAGTCATCTCGACCAAACCTTCCTCAAGAAGCTTCTGAGCTTGTCGCTTATTGGAAAAATGTAGGCATCCGAAGATAACAAAAGATATCAACCCTAAACAGGTAAAGTGAAGAAAAAAGTACTTCCTTTCCCTAATCTGCTTTGTGCCCATATCTTTCCTCCATGGTCCGCGATGATGTGTTTGGCGATTGAGAGGCCCAGTCCCGTCCCTCTATCGGTTTCTCTTCCATGCTCAATCCGTTTGAATTTATCAAAAATCCTCTTGAGATTTTCTTTGGGAATTCCACAACCAGTATCCGTGACAGCAACTTCTACAAATTGTTTATCGGAATTCTTGACATAGACGCTCAGAACGACTTTGCCCCCTTCAGAAGAGAATTTCAATGCATTGCCGATTAAATTCTCCATTAATTGGCTGATCCGTTCGGCATCTATTTTCACAAGTGGAAGATCACGAGGTGGTTTCAATTCCAGATCGATTTTCTTCCGTAGGGCAATGGGCGCAAGTTTTAGAACGCTTTTTTGAATTACCTGTAAAAGATCTGATTCCTCTAGCTGATAATCCATCATCTTTGCTTCCATGCGTGAAAGATCAAGGATTTGATTTACCGAATCGATCAACCTTTCGCATTCTTCTTCGGTGATCGTTAGCAGTTCTTGTTGCTTGGCAGGCGTATTGGCATAGGTGCCCTCAATCAACATGTTGGTAGCTTCCTTAATCGCAGTCAACGGTGTGCGAAGATTGTGAGATACGTGGCTGATAAAATCTTTTTTCATTTCATCTAATTCTTTTAATCTCTCAGACATGAGATTAAAATCGTCAGCCAATTCTTTGATTTCGGGTGGTGATGAAATATCGCGTATCTTTTTAAATTCTCCTTTGGCGATGTCTTTAGTCCGCCGCTGTAAAAGTAAAATAGGCCGATTGATGCTTCGGGTATTGTAGAAAGAAATTAGAATGCTGGCGATAATAGCCAAGCCTATGGTAATGTAGGTGATTTTTAGGGCCTGTTGGCTCATTCGGCCGGATTCTTGAATTTTAGCATCTCGATTCAATCTGGCAATTTTCATTATGTTTTCCAGCCGCTCGTTGATTTGATCGACAAATTTTTCTTTCCCTTCCTCGAATTTGCGGCGGGGATAATTTTGATCTTTCATGGCCGTCCGCACTTCTTCCATAAAAAGATCAACATAGTTGTTGTAAAATTGCTTGACCTCTGAAAACACCTTTTTATCCTCTTCGGTGGTCAACAGAGACTCAAGCCTTTCCATATCTTGGGTTAATTGTTTCAGTATGTCCCAAAATTGTTGGTAAAAATCCTGGTCTTGGGAAATAAGATATTTTTTTTCAAAACGGACCTGGGAGAATAAATTATTTGATAAACGTTCGGTGAGGTCAATGGTGATGCCGTCCACTGAAGCAATTTCACGTACGAAGCGATTTAATTTATTTTGTTGTAGTGATACATAACCACCTAAAAAAACGATCAATAACATAATTGTTGCATAGCCGAAAATCAGTCGTTTTAGGATGGTCAATTTCATCTTACTTGATCCGGTAATTTTCGTTGTGATTTGAGGGAAAAATTGACATAGCTTGTCAAAAGTTACCCTAACGATGCAACATTGGAGGGTTTAGGGTAATTGCTATTTCCGATGTATTTATTTTCCCTAGCGCTCCAAGACCGAACGGTCGTGAACTTGAAGTTTTGGATTGAGATGGTCACGCGACCACGTATATCTGAATATTTGCCACAAGCCATAGCTTAAGTCAAGTTCGTTTAGTTATCTCTTGAAGCCGAAAAAAAGCGATGTAACGCTGAATATTCATATCAGCCGAAATTAAAGTGTAGGGAATATCCTATGCTAAAAAAGTGAAAATTATCAAATAGTTATGATCTCATCCATTTTTTAAATCCATTTTACTGTATGAAAATCCCTGCACTAAAAAGTTGATTAACCTTCTTTTTGAAAATAAAATACATTAAATTCAGTACGATAGATTCATCCTATACCTTTGGCATAACAGTTGCTGTCGAAAAGTTCAATTTTAATGGGATATCAAGTGTTGCTGAGGGAAAATGAAGGTATTGGTTGTCGATGATAACAAGATTATGACCACTATCCTCCGAATGATGATAGAAAAGAATAATCATCAGGTCATTACGGCCAACGATGGGGAGGACGGGTATGCGGCTTATTTGCAATTCAGACCGGATATGGTTTTGACAGACATCCAAATGCCCAGAAAAAACGGCTTTGAATTGGTGACAAAGATCCGAAAACACAACCCTTCCGTAATGGCCGTTTATATGACGGGTGATCCGGATCGGTTTTTGTCGCGACTTGAAGAGGAACAATACCATCACCAGGTTGATTATATTTTTAAACCCTTTTCTATAGCTGAATTGTCATTGATGCTGTCCAAACATCAGCATTGAGCCTGGTCAGCGTTAATACCTGAATATTGAGTGAAAATTAATAAAAAATTGAAAAATTAAAAAGAGTTGATGATCGATCTGATATCAGCGAACTCAATAAATTAAATCTAATAGAAAGGAGGAGTGATGAGACGACTAATTTCGATATTGAGCATACTTCTGCTTCTAATCGGGGCATGGGGTTGCTCAGAAAACGCCGAACAACCCGCAAAAGAAGCCGTCAGCGATACTGAGCAAAAAGCCACTGACGCTCCTGAGACCGTTCAGGCAGGTGCTGCTAAATCTACCGAGGAGGTGGCGGAAAAGGCCAAAAAGGCCATCGAAGAAATGAAAGAAAAGAGCGAGGGATCAACGGAAAAAACAACAGATTAGAAACATCATCGGCCGGTCATTCATTTGGTATTGATGTTTGACCGGCTTTCCTCACCCGGCTGGCTAGTAATCATCTTCTCATAGATGTGTATTCATTTTAAAAGTCCTATTAAACTGCATCGTTTCACCGATAAGACCCATCGATTTGCCTCAGATGTCTTCTTTTTAATAATTGTTGGCGTCGTTTTGAAATGCCACCTTACCAAAAAAAAGGGGCACATCATGTGCCCCTTGCTTCCTATTGATATTGATTAAACTACTTGGAGACTTCAAGCGATTTGATGACGCCGTTGGCATCGCTTTCTACGCTGACAGGATCCCCTTCTTTCAACATCTTTACCACCTTAAGGTCATTGTAATGTTAATTTTTTTTGATTGCTTATGACAGTACCCAATTACGCTTTCGTCTGACTCCTATTCGAAATATCACCCCCCTCTTTTTGTGAATCAAAAGTCTATAATTTTAAAATTCCCCTTATTCCGTGTATTTGCTTTCGATTCATTGACTAACGTTATATAGATGCAAGCGGTATACCAGACCGATAGGTTTTCTTATCTATATGATATTTAATGAATATTTTATCTTCTGAAGAGCTGAGTATCGCCCGCTGTGCATGAGATAGCCTACAGTCGGGGACAAGAGAGGATCTTAATTGGACGTGTAAGTAACCGAGGATTCTATGTTTAATACCAAAGGGGGATTTTCCTACACCTTGGCCACCTTTTTTATTGAACAATAACGACCGCTTACCTTCTGCGTCCTTTTAAGGCGATCAGGGCGATCAGGCCGACTAAGATCAATAGGGCAATTGTTGGAACCGGTTCGTCGGAAACCTTTAATTTGGAAAGGCCAAGATCTGATAACCGGGGTATGCTGAGAGCTGAGCCACCACCTGCCGCTTTATGGACATCGACGGGAGGATTCCCTGGATCAGCCTGGAATTTGAACATCTCCGAGCCGAAAAGAGGTGCTCCGACGATCGCAAGACTTCTAAATAAAGCCATGACGGGACCGTCAAACGGGACCATAAATTCAACATCGGTTTTCCTCCCGGGCATAGAGTCAGTCTTGTCAAAAATCATCTTTGCCGCCTGTGCACCTGATGTAAACATCAGGATAAGGAGCAACCCTGTTAGTGTTCTAAGCTGTCGCTTTATTTTCATCTCTCTCCCCCCCCATTTTTATAAATCGAATCCTGGATTCAGGCAAATCGCCATATTTCGTTTATCGGCACTCGATTCATTACCCTTTGTGCCGACACATGTGCAAACGCTATACCAGATCTATTGGGTTGGTTATCTATCCGATTTATTGAGATTTCTAACTTTTAAGCAGCCCTGGGTATCGTTCTGAGTGTATGAGATAGCCTACAGTAAAAGATATGCATGTTATTAGATTCGGATGTTTAATTCGATTGGTTTGTTTGCAAACAAATGCGTAACTAGGGTCTTCATCATTTTTCGCCAGACGTTTTTACCGGTGGAAGATTCATCAATAATATGATGGTGAAAGGAATCCCGGTTGGCGGCAGCTTCTTTTTTTACGATGTAAAGTCTCCATTGATCCAGTTTTTTTTCCTTTTTCAATTTTTTAAAAGCCTGCACCGGTATAAATTCATCATCCTCATCAATGAATATCAGGGTGGGTACGTTTAATCGTCGACTGACATGTTTTTCAAAATGTTTCAGACCTTCAAAGAGGGCATTGTAAGCGGCAACAGGAGTCCCCTTTTTATTGGATAGATAGGAATCGGGGGCCATGCTCGGAATCACCAGGCGTGACATCGGCGACAATATGCGACCCAGGTAGTGGAGGGAGTGCAATTTAATGGCTGGCGCGAACAGAATCATGCGATTATAATGAACCTCCGGCTGGGACGCGAACAAATCGAGCCCGATCAGACCTCCGAGGGAAAAACCGACAAAAAACAAAGGGACTTTTTTCTGTATAGCCGCTTCTCGGACTTGGGTGTAGGCCAGATAGGCTTCATTCGACCACAAAGGGAAAGATACGGCTTTGAACGCCTCCAATCTGGCCTGCTCTTCATTCATGTCTGCACGATGGGTATAGTTTTGGCCATGCCCGCGGAGGGATAAGCGCAGGACATCTATGCCGGATTCTGCCAGCACGGATATAATGGTTTGCATCTTGTCAGGGCGCAAATTAAGGCCATGAATAACCAGTGCAACCCCTTTGGTTTTTTCCCGGGTATTGTTTTTAAACCAGTGAGTTGCACAGTTTTCCGATTGATTTTCTGAGCGAATATTTTTAGCAGTTTGGCTGAGCCTGGATGCTTTTTGCACCGCGATGGGCACCTGTTTGGCTTCTTTCGGGCTGCGCCCCTCAACCATATAACTTCCGGCCACAATTAGCACTATCCAACAAAACCTGACAAAATTTTCGCTCTTAAAAATACCGATGAAGGCTTTGGGGGCATTTTCGATTCCGTTGACAACAGTTTCCTTCCATTTGATCTTGTCTTCAGCAAACCATTTTCCCATATCAGAATATTAATGCTTAATTTTGCTAATAAAAGGGCCTGCCAGCGATTTTGGTTTGGTTAAAAAAATCATTGACAAAACACAGTGAAGTGTCATCTTTACCAGACGTTAGTGACTTCATGTCCCGATTGAACATTTTATAAAGGATGCGATGAAATGAAGATTGTTAAAGGATATCATGGCGAATGGAACATGGGAAGTCCCGGCGGTTGGGAATATCAGCGGATTGCACAGCTTCTCGGAAAGGCGGCCTGGAATTTAATTCGTAGAACTGTTGAAGTGGGGGTGGAACTAGAATTCGATCACCCCCAGATCAATGCCGTCCCCGGATTTGCCCGCATGCTGTTGCGGGCACACGAAAAGCGTCATGGACGAAACCCCGTGCACGCCGTACTTCTGGCTGAATCGGAAACCTTGGATGTGGTGCTGGAAAACAAAAACTTTGTGGATTATCTAAACACCATGGATGGTGTTAAGGCGTCCCTGGCCGGACCCGAACATTTGTCATTGCAAAATGGAAAAGTGATCTGTAGGGGAAATGAAGCCACCGTCATTTTCATGGACTTTAACCTGAACACCCTGATTGACATCGGTCGGGAAGAAGACATTGCTCCGATTAAAGAAGCGATCCGACAGGGCATTCTGGTGAATCCAAAGGGGATGGAACCTCTGGGCGCCAAAGGCATGTTTGAGGTAATGACCGATAAACACCGAACCGCGCTGACTGACGACACAAGAATCCATACCCCCTGGACGCGTCAGTTTGGTGCCCGCAGCACGACCGATCCTGATGGAGAGCCGATTCAAGATCTGGTGGCCTGGACCCATGAGCACTGGGAAGATCTGGTCTTGAAGCCCGCCCACGGGTATTCCGGACACGGTATCTTCGTGGGGTATATGAAAAAAGGTCGTGCAAAATATATTAAAACTGCGCTCGATTCGGGCGATTATATCGTTCAGCAGCTTGTTCCTTTAGGACTGTGGTCCGAACAGAGCATTTGGCCCCTGATGGAAGAACGCGAATTGTTTTATAAAACCTGGCAGACCGATTTTCGATGCTTCATCACAGATGAGGGGCTTCAGGGGTTTTTGGCTCGTTTTGGTGGCGTCCCAACCAATGTGGGCTCCGGCGGCGGGATACAACCGTTGGCTATACTCAAGAGCAAGCTAACCCCAATTGAAGCCGTGGACAAGATTAACCAGGCTCTGCTGAGACTGGGCATCGAGGCCTTCCAGCAGATTCAGGAAGAAATCAACCGCCAGGCTATCGAAATGGGTTTCACCTATCTGCTGGGTCCCATCCTGGTCGCACTCCGTCCCCGCTTGTTAACCGTCGAACATCTCACTGATCTGCGACGTTACGCCGAAAACCTCTGGCAGGATGCGCTCCAGCTCGAAAAGTTATGGCGCCGGGGACAACTGGACGATGTCGTTCAGATTGGAGAAGAAGAAAAACAGCTTGCCTTAAGCCAGCCGTGGCAGGGGAGTCCGGCGCTGATGGTGTCCGACGGCCTGTTTAGCTTTGGAGCGGATTTGCTGGATGAGGCGTTATAAGTGCATTTGTCAGGGAACTTGCTTTGCTTGCACTCTGACTTGGATCCTGTCGGTCAGGTTGCGCCGCAGACGTTACCTGACAATAAGTGGTGTCTCTAAGGATGGAGTTGCCAGTGAAAAAGATCGTCATCGAACGCCCCGGCGGCTATCACCGGCTTCAGATAAAAGAATTTCCCACCCCGACACCTCAAAACCATGAGGTTCTCATCGACGTTGCGGCTGCCGGCGTCAATTTTGCAGAGGTGTTTATTCGCCTGGGCCTCTACAAATCAGCCAAAGAGTTCGTGGGTTGGCCGATTACGCCGGGCTTCGATTTTTCAGGCAAAGTGATCAGATGCGGGCGAGACGTATCCGACCTTGTTGAAGGGACACCGGTTTTTGGCGTGACCCGTTTTGGTGCCTACTCTTCTCATCTGTGTGTACCCCGGGCGCAGGTCTTTTTAATTCCGAAGGGCTCAAATTTTGACGCTGACCAATGGGCGGCCTTCCCAACTGTATTCCTGACGGCCTATCACGGTCTTTTTCAGAACATCCGTATTCGGCCACGAATGAAAATC
The DNA here is from genome assembly GCA_050124355.1 of Desulfobacterales bacterium. Taxonomy (GTDB): domain Bacteria; phylum Desulfobacterota; class Desulfobacteria; order Desulfobacterales; family JAFDCJ01; genus JAFDCJ01. The sequence continues at coordinate 9,184 of JASFFJ010000248.1, forward strand.
CTGGTCCATTCAGCCGCCGGTGGGGTTGGCGGTGCTCTGCTGCAATTGGGCAAAATTGCCGATTGCTATATGACCGGGGTGGTGGGTGCCGATCACAAGATCGCTGCCGCTTTGGAATATGGTGCTGATGTTGTCATCGACAAAAGCAAGGACAATCTCTGGGCTAAAGCCGAAGAAATCTGTCCGTCCGGCTTTGATGTTGTTTTTGACGGAAACGGACCCGCTACCCTGAAGCAAAGTTACCGGCACCTGGCCGCGAGCGGAAAGCTGGTGACCTACGGCTTTCATTCCATGCTGTCGAAACGGGGAGGTTTTGCCAATTACGCCAAACTTGCTTATGGATATTTTCGAATCCCAAAATGGAATCCGCTGAACATGACCAATGAAAATAAAAGCCTGATAGCATTTAATTTGTCATATCTTTTTGACCGGTTGGATCTGCTCAAAGAAGCCATGCAGGATCTCATGCAGTGGGTGTCCGAAGGGAAAATTCGCCCAGTGGCCTTGCAGACGTTTCCATTTGAAAACGTCGCTGATGC
>JASFFJ010000249.1:0-9714 GCA_050124355.1 Desulfobacterales bacterium
ATTTTATAGGGTTGTGCAGAATTGGAATTGCAGCGTTAATCTTTGACCTTGATCCAGCAGTCACGAAATTGACATAGTGAGTCAATAATTCCTTGCATGTCAGCTGAACGGTTGCGAAGTATTTATTTGCCCCAAACTACGGGTAAACGCGATTCACCTTTCGTTCATTAATGCCCATTTTATGGCTGAAATGTGGGACGGCATCCTGATGGCGATAACGGATTATCAGTCGTTCGATGGTAATCAAAAACGGGATGTCGTCGACGAGGTGGAATCTGTGCGGGAATAAGAGGACGTCATTTAAGCACTAGTAATGATGAGGATATTTATTGGAATTTATAACTGTGAATTAAAGGTCCCGTGCGAAATTTATAGCTTCTTTATCTTTGACTATCTTGAAGCTGCCGAGGATGTGCTCAAAGGCGGCAATATCTTTTTCAAAATAATATCGCATGGCAGCGTTGTAACGCAGATTAAAAAATGACTCCCCATGGATAAATCCATAGTAAAGTGTTTTGAAAATCGAACCTTTTTTATCCTGGTAGGTGAATAAAATTTTAAATCCTTCTCGCCCATCTATAATTGCAGGTGCATTTTCGATGACATTAAAATGATAAATACGACGGTCTGAGGCAATTTCATCAATAATTACGCCGGCAGCCTCCTGGGGCAACATTCCCATTTTTAATTTCTTTTTTGTATTTTTGTAAGGTCGATCGATCGGACGCTGCTGAATAAGGACGTATTGCAGAAAAACCCCGTCTTTTGTAATGAGATATTTATCAAGATGTTTGGGTTTCCACCATCCTTGCGGTATATCAACTGAGAAATCGTTATCCGATAAAACCTCCAAGCTGCGCCTCTCGGCCACGGAAGCACAGCTGGTAATTAGTAACATAGAAATTAGTAAGGTTAGTAATTTTTTCATTATCATTCTCCGTTGGCAGCACACATTTTTAGATATCTCTGGATGTAGGCTTGGTCGGCAGCTTTCGGTGAAAGCAACAGACATGATTCGAAATATTTTTTCGCGCGTTGCTTTTCTCCATCCTTATAATGTATCAATCCCATCGCCTTGTATGATTCTGCAAAAGACGGATTCAATGAAATCGATTTTTCATAATAATTTATGGCTGCAACCGAATCATTCTTCCATCCTCGCTGTCTGAATATCTCACCCAATAAATAATATGCTTGGGCATCGTCTGGATTAACGTTCAAGTATTTTTTCACTGTGCCTTGGGCAATCGAAAATTTACCCCGTTGGAGATCCAGACGCGCATTTACCAGCATTACCGGGGACATCCTGGACTGGAAGTCAATCGTGTTTTTGCTTCCTTTGATTTTTCCTCGATGGTTCTCGGCCAGCCATCTATTGACATTCTCAATACGTTGCTGAACCTTGGGACGGGTGCCGAAGAAATGAGGTTCTGCGACGCCCTCGATCTCATTTTCCTGTTTCAGCAGTTCAAATAGCTTTAAGACTTCATTAGGATCATAATTTGCTTTGACTGCCAGGTCAAGTCCGACGCGGTCTGCTTCGGTTTCAAGTTCGTTTCTGTAGCCATTAATGGAAGCGATCGTGCCGGTTATGCCAAGTAACTGGGCAAGTTCTGGGATTGTCGCGGATGTTGCCTGTGTCCGGTTTCTGATGTTTCGCAGTGTTTTCAAAGAATGTTGATGGGTACAGTGGGTCATTTCATGAGCTAAAAGGGCGGCCAACTGAGCCTCGTTTTCCATGTGAGCAAGAATTCCGGTGTGGATATAGATAACGCCATTGGGCAAGGCGAATGCGTTTAATTTGGGATCTTTGATCACTTTAATTTGAAATGAGATGTCCGGTAAGATGGCGTTTGTTTGAAGCTTCTTGGCAATCTGACAGAGATAATTTTCGATGTCTGGATCTTGATAAAGAAGCCCACTGCCCTCTATGGCCTCCTGTTCTTCCTGGGCCCGCCGCCATAGCATCTGCTCTTCCTCACTTGCTGTAAGTGTCTGGTTTACGGGGATGGGCCGGGATGTTGCGCAACCCGCCATCAAACAGCAAACAGCGATGATCAAAGCTATATTTCTCATCCTTCCATCCTTGGATAACTGGATAATAGATCATGAATCAGTGAAGCCGTGCTGACTGGATCTCTAAGATCCTTGCCTCTCGTAGTGCCTTTTACCGAATAATAGAGAATGTTTCCGGATGAATCCGCAACAGCAACATCTATCAACGCTTTGTGTCCGCTCTTAAAAATCTGATCGTAGCCGGTGACAAAAATCATGCCGTCAGCGTCGAGTTTCTGCAAAATCGGTTCAAGAGATCCTATAGAAAAATCAAATCTATGATTATTGCTCCAATTTTGATGGTGACCAAAAGCGTACTGATCCATGGCTTTATGAACCAGCCTGTAAAGGGCTTGTACTTCTTCCATTTGCTCAGTGGTTTGCGAATCCATCTCACTGAGTTTGACGCTGTATTGTTTGTCTTTAAAATACCTTAAAATGGCATTTTGCAGGTTTTTGCGGCCAGCCCTACTCCAGTCATCCCTTAACATGACCATCCCGTCCGATGATAACTCATACATGTAGACGTCGGGGGAAATGAGCACAGGGGTTTTAATGGAACCTGCCCTGATGTCAAATTCCGGATGCATTCTGTAAGCGTCCAACGCACAACCTGTCACCAGCAATAGAAGGCATGTAATTAAAAGCATCGAGCGCCGTTTGTTTATTGTTCCGGTCATATTATTATCTCAACCCCATGAATCCAACATTCTAGGTTGGGGCATCACTCTTAGATTGAATATTCTCCCGCAGTTACCACGGGTTCCAGGGATTTCAGCCACCTTGGGCCAACAGCTTTAATATCGGCATTTGGCTGCCCTGACTTGAACTTTTTGATAGGGTGCAACGAAAGGATTGCTTTTATTGTGGAAGATGGTTGACTGTTAAAAAGAGAGAAGATTTATATTGAAAATTTGTGTTGTTATGAAATTTTTCTGTGGACTTTTTTTTAAAGGTGTATATAATAGTCGTCGGGTTAAAACAGTCGGGAAATGAAGTTCGATTCTGTTTAACTATCGTAAGGAGGTTCGGTCATGAAAAAAGTAGTATTTCTATTAATCATTGCAATTTTTCTAGCAGGTTGTACGGCTGAGTGGTACAAACACGACACGATTTACAGCACCCAGGATCACATGTTTTTTAGCTGGGGAGGGTATCGAAACCCGACACCGGAAAAACTCCAAAAGTCTGAATCGCAAGAATGGTGGGGCCAGGAAATCCCCTATATACCTGCAGAATAATTCAAAAAAGTTGCAAAACAGCGGGATCGTTTTTGCTGATTCGACAACGTATTTTCCATGTTCTTTGTAATTCTTAAGCTGTATGCGTCCCCGTAGTGGCAGGTTGCTCTCCTTGATGAATCCGACTGGTAACCTAAACATGAGTCCTTCCATTTCGCAGATGGAAAGATGAGGATTCTGAGACAACGCCCCAAGCCCTGAGGAATTATAACTCAAAATGGGTGGCAACTGCCGCCGTGGGGACAGATCGGATTTAACTATTCATCGCGCGCCACACAATTCATTAAAATTGATTTGAATTATATGTCGCTGGCCGCTCATACTCCCTATAATCTTTGTTTAAAAGCATCAAGTGCCTCTTGCAGCATCCTGCGGATGAATACCTCTTTATCACCGATGGTAAGTTGGGTATATGTTTTATAGGCGGGGTTTGATTTAACCAATATCGGCGGGTGTTGCCGACATTTAGTCTTTATTTTTTCAAAATCCTGAACCATTTTCAGCAGGCTGTATTTTCCCCCTTCAAAGGTTTTTATCCATCCCAGCCGTCGCATCATCTCAAAGCGCATCTGGTCTGCCAAAAAAAGGTGAATGTCCACGACGATCATTTGGTCTCTGTTACCAAGATAGTGAAATTTGGAGGCAGGTCCCAGATCCAGAATTCCCATAATGAATTCGTAGTACGCAATGGAGCTGGTTTCACCAGGCTGTGCCAGATAGTATAGCGTGCTGTCTGAAAGGCCGGCAATTTGCGTTTTCGAATCAAAGGATTCCCCAAAACGTTTCTGCCAGGGACCGAATCCTCTTTGTTCTAATGCTTTAATCCGATAGGTTTGAAGGTCAACAACTTTTGTCATGACAGACCGCTGCGCACCGATTACCCAACTAGATTCCCTAAACATTCAATAAACGGTATTTTTGAATTATAAAACCTTCAATGCTTTACAACATATTTTAGAAAAAAATGGGATAAAATCTAATAATATCAGGCTAGTCCGGCATTCTCAAACCTCGCTCTCATTCCTGGTTTATTGGCAAATATCTCTTCGCGACTGAGGCCGTCGAGTTCGTGTGGAAAAATCAGCCACTGATCGGTTTCATGGATATAATAGTCCGGAATGATACCGGTCACATTTTTTTTCGGTTTAAACCACGGTGTAGCGATCCGGATGTCATCCGGTAGATTGCGGCGCATCTTATTTTTTAAGGCCTCGATCACTGCCTTAATGCTGCTGCCGCTATCGAACACGTCGTCAACAATGAGAAGCCCGTCTTCCCAGTTGGCATTTTTAACAACATACTCCAATCCATGGACTCGGACTTCTTTATTTCTTTTGTCGATACCGTAGTAAGAAGAAGTCCGGATAGCGATATGATCCGTTTTTACACCCAAATGGTCCAAGATTTCCTGAACCGCAATGCCCACCGGCGTACCGCCTCGCCAAATGGCGATGATAAAACTGGGGCGGAATCCACTTTTGTAGATTCGCAGACCCAGTTCAAAGGAATCGTTCAACAATTCCTGAGCACTTAGATATTGCTTGTCGTCCATCTTCTTACCTTTTTGACTGGAAGATCGAATTTAAATTAGAAAGAGATTATCACGTCTGTGTTTTCGTTCTTGATTTTGCAGCTAATGTCCGAACCCTGATACAAACCCGTCCAGTTCGTCCAAATACGTTTTTTTCTCTGCCGGAGCGAGAAATGAAGCCTGGAAGGCGTTGCGCGTCAACGTATAAATATCTTGAAAATCCATACTTAGATGTTCGTGCAGCGCTTGAAAGTTATCTTCGATATAACCATCAAAATATGCTGGATCATCCGAGTTGACCGTCACACATAAACCTGATTTTAGCAACTGATGGAGGTTGTGTCGACTCAGATGGTCAAAAACACCAAGCTTGACATTGGACAAGGGGCAAACGGTCAGAGGAACTTGCTTTTTTACCAAATATTTCACCAGAGCGGCATCCTCAACACATCGAATCCCGTGATCGATTCGTGACGCTTTCAATAACGTTAGGGCCTGCCAGATATATTCTGCCGGGCCTTCCTCGCCGGCATGGGCCACGGTCAAAAAGCCCTCTTGGCGCGCCCGGTCGAATACTGTTCTAAACTTTTCAGGCGGATGCCCCAGTTCCGATGAATCCAACCCCACCCCGATAATGGTGTGTCTAAACGGTAGCGCCTCTCTCAGCGTTTTCATGGCATCTGAGGCACTCAGATGCCGCAAGAAACACATAATCAATTTCGACGACAGGTTAAGTAGCCGCTCGCCATCCGTCAAAGCCCGTTGAATTCCCTGAACGACCGTTTCAAATTTGATCCCCCTTGCCGTATGGGTCTGAGGATCAAAAAATATTTCGGTATGACGGACATTCTGTTCAGCTGCTTTTTGAAGATAGCTCCAGGTCAGCCGGTAGAAATCATCCTCATCGATCAGGACTTCCGCACCTTGATAATAGATATCCAGAAAAGTCTGCAAATCCTTGAATTTATAAGCCTGACGGATCTCGGCAACCGAGTCGAAGAGAAGATCACAGCCATTTTTCGCAGCCAATTCAAACATCAGCTCTGGCTCAAGCGCACCTTCGATGTGGATATGTAATTCCGCCTTGGGAATGCTGTGGATAAAAACTTCCATCGGTTGGGATAGATGATGCTGATTGGAATCAACCATGTTTTTAATCTTTTTCTACCGGGAATGTCATCGATGCACCAAACCAGCCGATGATGGTCACCATGATCGAAAGCGATAAAACCAACAAAAGGTAAAGGATGCTCAAACCCTTGAAATTTAACAAAATATCGGGCACACTAATTCGCCAGATAAAGATGATAACGGATGTCACCAGCATGACGATGGTTAGGGGTATTTTGATTTTTACCGGCCTGAGCATTTTGGCCATGTAGTTCAGCCACCATGTGTATATTCCGGTGGTAATACCAACAAAGTTAAATAGGATGCCGGCTCCCAGGCTATGAAAAGCGGTGGTCTCAAACGATTTTTCTCCGGTTAACAGGTAAAGCAGACTGAAGACGGTGGTGGAAAACATAAAGACAATAGGAAAATGCACCGTCATGGGATGTGGGTGGCGCCTGAGAAACGGAAACCGAGCAACGAGGAACGCAATCGGTTGGGGCAGTTGCCTTTCATCATCAACCTTCTTAAGTATCCCTACTTGTGGATAACGCTGAATTACATCTTTTTCATGGGGAGCGGCCTGCAAGTCATTGGTTAGATCATGACCGGCACGGTGGCGCTTCATATGAAGGCCTTTTCGCCACAGCTTGCTTTCGCTGACATCGTACACCTTCCCATCGTAGGCAAAATAAATCGGATTTCCGTTTTCACCGTTGTATTCGGCGAGTTCATCCGCTTTGAATTCTTTCATATTTAACTCCATTAATTCTTAAAACTAAAAAAACAATTTAATCAGCACGATCATAAGCAACGCCGCCGGATAATAGCTGGCTTTGTTAAACAATGCCATCGTATCGGATCTATTGCGGGATTGATAAAGCTTTAAAGCCGGCAGCAACAGCAGATAAACCCCAGCAGCCAAGGTAAAGCAGATAAAAACAAAACCAATCAAATCGATTGTCCATGATAAATAAAAAATCACGATGCACATGATCAGGGTCAATATAACACTTGTCATTATAATCACATTTGCCGATTGGATGCCGTAAACAACCGGTATGGTCCGGGCATTAAAGCGCTGATCTTCCTCAATATCAAATCCATCATTGGGAATATTCTGGCCGCCTATTTCCCAGAAAAAAAGCAGGAGAAACAGGCAAAGGATGTATGTTCCGGCGGGTTGGGGATCGACTGCAAAAACTGCTGCCAGAGCACCGGAGGTCTTTACGGCTCCGCTGACAACGGTACGGAATGGGCTGACACGCCACAATAAACAATAAAGCGTTTCCAATGCGCAGCCACCTAAGAAAATAAGAACACAAACCGGATTTAGAATATAGGCGCCGATAAGAGCCACAATGGTCCAACCGAGAGCCCAGAAGAGCCCCTCATTAAAACGCAACAGGCCATGGGCCATGGGGTGTCTGATGATGATGCTGTCCAGATCGCTGCCTGTATTCGAGAATCCGCCCTTGGCCGCCTTCTCTCTGTCAGACTTGTAGTCGATCACATCATTTAGTGCATATACAGCGGTATAGCCGGCAAAGGTTGTGATGATTCCGATAACGATGGTATGAACCGGTGGAAAATGCCCGAGCCACAGCAGTGCACCAAAAGCAGGCGTACACATATCCAGCAAACCGTGAGGGGTCCTTGAAAGTGCAAAAAAAAGTTTTAAGCGAGCCAGTCCGCTGAAATGACCGGGCAACGATGTTTCCGACACCTGATGCATCCTATATTGATCGGTTCTGGGTTTGGGTTTATGCGTTTCAGGCTTCGTCCCATAAGCAGGGATCCAAGATTTAATGGGCAATTTTTATCACGAAACCTCTAATTTCGTCAAGGTGTTATCCTTGATTACTCAAGCCACACGCCGTAAATCAGTTTCCAATAGATGGCAGGAGAGACAACCATACCGGCGTACACAATGGCCGATAGAATGAGTCTTAAACTGGCAAGCTTGGATCGACGTCTGGCCTTTGGAACAAGGTCCGGAAAGTTGGCGGCTGTTCTGGCAACCAGGTAAGATAGCGGCCCTTCCACACTAATAATAATCAGCAAGCCAAATAGTGGTACCCCGACAAATTTGTGCTCCGGCAGAAAAAGACACCAGGGACAATGATGATGGAGAACTTGATAGAAATAAGCGGCATGTACCCGCACAAGAGTGATGGCGGCGATAGGCACCCAGGCGATTGAAATGACGGCAAGAAATCCGACAGCTGTTTTCCCATTGGTTCGTTTTGTTGTTAGAGACCAGCAGGCACACAAAAGCATTAAGAACGTCAGCATCCAAAAGGTCCGGACCCAAAATGCGTTGGGTAATCCAGCGATTTGCCGAGCTGCCGCCAGATTGCCGAACTGATCATAAACGATTGCACAACAATTTACCGCCTGGTGGGAATCGAAAAGAAGAATGCTTCGAAACGTCGTGATGACGGCGAGTAAAATAAACGGCAGCGCCAGAAGCAATAGGCGGGAATTATATCTTGTCAGGGGAGCATCCGGTCGGCTGAGGTCGAGTTTCTCATAGCTCAACCAAAGCATCATGATAAAGAAAGCCAAAAAACGATAGATGAGTGCCTGGCCTCCCAAGCCGCTGGTGGCCTGCAAAACACCGGTTCCACACATGGCACCGGGAACAATTGCCGGCAGCACATTGGTGATACCAATGATAATTACAATCGAGGCGATAATAAATATGACAAGACTAAATTTGGCAGACAGCCTCGCGGTTTCCGCCTTTCGTTCAAGCTGGATCTGTTCTCGGTGAGTTGATTGGGGAGCCCATTTGACGGTTATTTGAAACGCGGTCCCCGCCGCGCCAAACCATAGCAGGAGGCTCAGAACATCCCCGACAACCACCGCGATCAGAAGTGGATGCCAGATCATTGTAGTTCCCTTATGCGCTCGTTTTCCAATAGAAGGTGCTTATCGACAAATTTTCCATGTTCTGCCCAGCGGGAATCATGGGCAGCTACGACTACAATCGTATCCGGCAGTTTCCATTCGGAGAATTTATCGATGATCATGGCCGCTCCTTGGTCATCCTGATGAGCGGTCGGTTCGTCGGCAATCAAAATGACCGGCTTGGAAATAATGGCGCGGGCGATGGATACCCGCTGTTTCTCCCCGCCTGATAGTGGCCCCACTTTTTGGTTGGTCAAATGTGAAATCTCAAATTTTTCCAGTGTCTTACGGGCTAGTTTTCTCAGCCGCGAAATGGAATTTTCTCGTGGTATCATCGGAAGCATTACATTTTCAAGTACGGTGAACTCGTTGATAAGGTGAGGCTGTTGAAAGATAATACCTATCTGTCTTCGCCAGCGATCCAGGTGAAATGTATTCCAGTGTGAGATGGGTTGGCCGTTTGCTGTAATTTGACCCTCTGAGGGTCGTAAGAGACCTGCCAGAAGATGTAGAAAAGTAGTTTTGCCGGCACCGGTTTTGCCGGAAATCATGATGCCTTCGCCGGCGTTCAGGGTTGCGTCGACCTGTTTAAGGATCACACCCTCGGATCCATCCGGTCGTCGACGGTAAAGACTGACATTTTGACAAACAAGGTTCAAATTAGTGTCACCCCTTTTCTAATATTGATAATGCGGTCCGCTTTGCCCTGTCTTTACCTACTTTCCAGAAAATCCTGCGGGTCTGAAACGGCTGCTCGTAAAGCCGGCCAAAGGGCCGCTGCAAGATAGGGCAGAAATATAAGCACGACGATTTCAATTAGGGTCAAAATAGCACCGGATGTATAGAGAAAAAGCTGCGGTGAAC
>JASFFJ010000250.1:0-9705 GCA_050124355.1 Desulfobacterales bacterium
GGAACGCGAAAGGCGTCCCCCTGTAAATACAGCCTCCCATCGGCCGACTGGACATCGACGTTCAAAAAATTCATGGCCGGGCTGCCAATGAAACCGGCCACAAATTGGTTGGCAGGGTTATTGTAGACATTTAATGGTTCACCCACCTGCATGATCAACCCTTTGTCCATGATGACGATGCGGGTAGCCAGCGTCATTGCTTCGATTTGATCGTGGGTGACGTAGACGATGGTCGTTTCCAGCCGTTTGTGCAGCCGCGAAAGTTCTTCGCGCATTTGGACCCGCAGTTTGGCATCCAAATTGCTGAGCGGTTCATCAAACAAGAACACCTGGGGTTTGCGAACGATGGCGCGGCCCATTGCCACCCGCTGACGCTGTCCGCCGGACAATTCCTTGGGTTTGCGCTTGAGCAGTTCTCCAATATCGAGTATTTCAGCCGTCTCATGAACACGTTTTTTAATTTCGCTCTTGGCAAAATCGCGCAATTCCAATCCGAATGACATATTCTGGAAAACATTCATGTGGGGGTAAAGCGCGTAGTTTTGAAACACCATGGCGATGTCCCGGTCCATGGGCGCAATATTATTGACCAACCGGTCGCCGATATAGATTTCGCCCTCACTCACCTTTTCCAGTCCGGCAATCATTCGCAGGGTGGTGGTTTTGCCACAGCCGGATGAACCGACCAAAACGAGAAACTCCTTGTCCTCAGCGGTTAAGTTCGTGCGGTCCACGGCGACGACATCACCGTATCGCTTAACGACATTTACTAACTTGATTTCAGCCACGATTTGACCTCACTAGTTGCTTATTTCAATATTTGTGCATTTTGTGGCAAAAGCTTCTAATAGTGCAGCATCATCATTTTATAGGAATGATGCTGGATGCTGGTTTCTGGCCTCTGGCTCGTAGAACCTACAGAACCTGTGCCTCGGAGAGATACTGGATTTAAAAAGATCGCTATCCTTGTTTTACCCAGCATCGAGTATCAAGTATCCAGTATCTTGTCGCTGATGGCACAAATCTTCATTTTTCAATCTTCATTTCCGGCTTAGCCGGGCTGGGCTATTTTAAGCCAAAGGTGAAGCCCCTGACCAAATAGCGCCGCGTGAGAAGAATCAGAAGAAACACCGGTCCCGTGATGATCATCGATGCGGCCGAGATTTTGCCCCAATTGATATATGCCCAAGAAGATAGGCTGACGGACGCCACCGGCAGGGTTTTCGCAGACCCCGGTGCCAAGACGAGGGCAAAAATAAAATCGTTCCATGAAAAAATGAAACAGAAAATCGCCGTCGTTGCAATACCATTTGCAATTATTGGCAGCACCACCCGTCTAAGCCGGATGAACGTTTTAGCACCATCTACCAATGCGGCTTCCTCGACTTCAATCGGGATATCGCGAATAAACCGCTGCAGCAGCCAGACCGAAAGCGGCAGCAGAAACGTCAAATGGGCCAGAATGATTCCGGGGACCGTGTCCACCAGCCGCAGATGTTTGAACAGGATAAGCATCGGCAAAATAGAGGCCAGGGGGGGAAACATGAAAATACTCAATATCCAAAATGCCAGATCCTTCTTGAACCGAAAGTCCGCGCGCGCAAACGCATAGGCGGCCGGAAAACCGATTAATATGGCCAGAAAGGTCGCGCCGCCGCTGATGAGAACACTATTGCGGAGATATTTTAAAAACGGTTCTTCGATAAAAATATCGATATAGTTTCTTATCTCCGGTTTGAAAATCCAAACTGGCGGCAAAACGACCGCATCGATGGGTTTGTTGAAGGATGCCTTAAACAGCCAAAAAATCGGAAAGACGAAGAATATAACGGCCGCGATACCGATGGCGTACTTTATTACCAGCCAAGTGTGATCCGAAAAGCGTCCTGACAATTTTACCATTTTCCCGTCCCCTGAATCTGCTCTTCATGCTTGCGAAGATAAGCAAACAAAATCTGGCAGACGATTGTGATAACCGCCAGCAGGATCAAGGCGGCTGCTGTGGCCGTTCCCAAATTGTTGAACCACAGAAACTGTTTGAATATGTACGAGCTGGTGACCTCGGTGGCGACCCCCGGACCACCGTCGGTGATGATAAACACCTTGTCGAATTCCTTTAATGCCGGAATCGCCCGCAGCAGCATTACCAGAATAATGGTCGGCTTCATCAGGGGCAAAGTGATGCGTTTGAATTTTATCCAGCCGCGTGCGCCGTCGATTTCGGCGGCCTCATAAATTTCGGGCTCTATCGATTTCAGTCCGGCCATGCAGATTAGGAAAACATAAGGCGTCCATTCCCAGACGTCGGCAATAACCAGCGAGAAAAGCGCTGCCACGCCGCTGGAACTCCAGGCCGGCGGCGATATGCCGACACTGCGCAGCAGAAACCCGATGATACCGACGTCATTGGAATAAAACCAGCGAAACACCAGACCGACGATCACCGGCGCAATGGCCATCGGCAGGATCATCAGCATGCTGAGGGGTTCCAACTTAAAGCCACGCTCCGAAAATACCACTGCCAATCCCAATCCGATGGTCAACTCGAAGATCAGGCAAAGTCCGGCGAACTTAAATGTCACCCACAAGCTGTGCCAAAATTCCGGATCGGTCAACACCTTGCTGAAGTTTTGGAAATTGTTGAATTGATGGACCTGTTTGCCGGCTGCCAGCGAATAGTCGCTTAGAGAGACATTCAAGGCATACATCAGGGGAAAGATGGTAATCAGCAGCAGCGTCAGTACGGTCGGCGACATCAGCCACATGGTTTGTTTTTTCTCGATCAGCACGGACACGTCCTGATTCCTTTCAATCCCGGGGCTCTCCAACCGAGCCCCGGGGGTTGGTGCATATTACCGGTTTTCCGACCATACCGCCAACGTCCTTACTTATAGGCGTCGGGGTAGGACGGCTTCAATACTTCGTTATTGGCTTTCTGAGCCGCTTCCTTCATGATCTTTTCGATATCAGCGTCTTTTTGGGCCAATGCTCTGTGAAAGGCAGTGGTAAAAATTTCGCTGACCGCCGGATACTCGGGAATGTTGGGGCGGCATTTTCCCGTGGGAATATTGCCGGCATAGGCTTTCAAAGACGGAAACTTTTCGAAGGCCTCGGGGAAGAAGTGACTCTGGCGGAATGGTTTGCCGCCACGCAAAATATACTCCTTACCGATTGCTTTGCTGGTCAAAAACTGCAATACCATAAACGCTTCTTTTTTATTGCGGGAGTCCTTATTAACGGCAAGGCTGTGAGCACCGATCATGGGCATCGGCGGCGTTACGGACCCGTCCGCTCTCTTTTTGCCGGGAAACGGGGTGTAATCCATTTTGCCGGCGACCTTGGATTTGTCCGGATTTTCCATGGGCTCTCCCACGGCTTCCCCGATCATCAGACCCATGGCAACCTTACCGACCTGGAAGGCCTCGGTAAAACGCACATGATCGTAGTTCAATGTATCGACCGGTGTTAAACCTTCCTTGTAGAAACGGGCATAATATTTCAAGGCCGCAATGCCTTCGGGCGTATCCCAGGCTGCGTGGTAGGGTTTCACATTCGGCAGGTTGACATCGGAACCGTTGATATAACCTGCTCCCCAAGACCACAGCAACGGTGCCATATCGGCGGCCAGGTACTCGCCTTTGTGGGCAAACAGCGCCGTTCCGTACAATTTTGGCGGATCATTGACCTTTTTGGCATAGTCATAGAATTCGGCGAACGTTTTGGGTGGTGTCAAACCGTGTTCGGCAAAAACGTCTTTACGGTAAGCAAACAGTCCGCCGTAGCTGCCCATCGGGACGGCATATAGTTTATCTTTCCATATACCCGCCATACTGAGCAGGGCCTGAATCAGATCATCATCGTCGAGGCTCGGCAGGGACTTGTCGGCCATAAACTCGGCTAATGGCATGACCCAGCCGGAAGTCACATAGAGGCCCAATGATGGCTGATCGACTGCCACCAGGTCATAGTTGGCCGCACCGGACATAAAGTCCATTTTGTGGGCCTGGACCATGGGGGCAAACTCCAGCAGATTGGCCTGGACCGTAATTCCGGTACGCTCTTCGAAATCGGATTCCTTAAGGAGTTTTAAAGCCACCTGCGTACTGATGTCCTGCAGTGCGCAAATATTGATCTTCGTTTTTGCCAGGGCTGGCTGGGTGATCCCGACCAGGGTGAATACCGTCAGAACGGCCAGTAGAATTAGATGTGGGTTTTTTCCTCGCATAGCTATTCCTCCTCTTTTTGTTTTGCCTCAGGATTTATTCCTCAAAGGCTGCTATTGGTCATATTCTGGATACGAATATGGTTTACGTCTAGCTTCAGCACCTGCAAATCAGTCTACCCGGTTGCCGTTTCTGCCGGATCTAGTTTTTTTGCCATTTCTTTGAGACTTGATTCTGCGGTTTGCATATGTTTTTGCATACAATCAATAGCCTTATCCGGATCGTGGTCTTTGATGGCCTCCAGAATGGCGCGATGTTCTTTAATCGGTTTGTCGATACCGCTGATGCGCAAGGTTTTCAGCCGGGATTCCCTGGACAGCTCCGCCAGAGATTCCAACATAATGCCGAATACGCGGTTGTTGGTGGCCTGAACCATGATGTCATGAAATTCGATATCTTTGTCCACGCAGTATTCGATATCGTGGCGGTGAGTATCCAAGTCTTCTATGGTCTGGGCCATGGCCGCAATTTGTTCATCGCTTGCCCGAATGGCGGCAAAACGAACGATTTCGCACTCAAGGCTTCGTCTTGCCTCCGTCAATTCCAAAAGCATGTGTTTCGAACGCCGCATGATAAGATTCATGATACCGGTTGCCGGTTTGATCGATACGTCCGCCACTTTGGTCCGGCGTCCTTGTGATATCTCGATCAGGCCTTGGGACTGGGCCACCCGCAGCGCTTCTCGCATACTAAACTTGCTCACGCCGATCTGTTTGGCCATCTCATTTTCCGGCGGCAGATCGGTCCCGGGCTCAATGTTACCTTCGACAATAAATTTATGGAGGGCCTCCACGGCAAACTCAACCTTGTCAATAGCCTGTACTTTAGGAAGCTTCAATTCCATTGTTTATACCGACTTACCATTCTCGATTCGGATGTATGATTTACCAAGTAAACATATCATGATATCTGAATATATATACCAATCGGATATGTCAACCCTTTTTTGGATTCTTTTTTGCCTAAAGTTCCATTTCATTTCACCTTGTTTTATTTGGTTTTCAATATACCTACCCAATTGAATTTGACTCAATTGGGGTAACATGATACCCGACTATTGTGATTTCGAGCTGCATTACCAGGAACCCATCCCGCAAGGCTATCAAGACTGGCGTTTATGGGGAACCGAAGGCATACTTGGGATGGGCATACTCGCCCGGCAGGCAAGGGTATAAAAGTGATTCGAGGATGTGTCTATTATGCCAAAACCCGTGTTAATTTCCGCCGATTGGGGCACCACTAGCTTACGCGCCTTTTTATTGGACCGCCAGGGAGCGATCGTGGACCGCCGGGAGGCACCAAAGGGCATCATGAAGGTGTTAGATGGAGACTTCAGCGGCACCTTCTCCGCGCTGACGGGCCGGTGGTTGAATGATTACCCGGAGGTACCGGTATTGTTTTCCGGAATGATCGGTAGTGAGCAGGGGTGGGCGGTGGCACCCCACATCCCACTGCCCGCACGCCTGGCGGATTTGGCGGGGGCCTTGCATGCCGTACCCATCACGGACAAAAAATACGCCTACATCGTACCCGGTCTGACCACAGTGGGAGCCCACGGCGTCCATGATATCATTCGCGGCGAGGAAACCCAAATTGTGGGTGCCCTTGATGATCCAGCCACCGGGGAGTCGGTTTTATGTCTGCCCGGCACCCATAGCAAATGGGTGACTGTCGCGGATGACGTAATTTCCGGATTTCAGACCTGCCTTACCGGCGAGGCCCTGGCCATTTTATCCGAGAACAGTATTTTAGGCCGATTGATGGAAAATTCCGTCGCCGAAAATGAAAACAAAGAACAAACCGCATTTGTTCAGGGCCTGACCCGGGCCACGGAACGCGGCGGATTGCTTCACCACCTTTTCGGGGTCCGAAGCCAGGGTTATTGCCGCGTCATCCCTCGAACCGGCCTGCGCCTCTATTTGGCGGGGATTCTAATCGGTCATGAAATACAGGGGATGCGGGAGATCTATCCGCAGCTTAAATCCATCACCATCATCGCCGGACAAGAAATTGCAGAAAGATACGATCGTGCCCTTGAGTTCTTTGGATTGCAGACGACAATAGTCGACGGCGCAGCGGCGGCTTTTGGCGGGCATCTGAAAATTGCCCGCGCCGCCGGGCTGATTTGAACATAATCGTGCTGTTTTGGCGTAGTTTCACATAAGCGTGAACACCCAGTCTGATCGAGAAAGAAACTAATTAACCTCCAACATCGAATAAGGAATGGATTCTCATCTTTAAAAGAAAATTGGACAGGATCAACAGGATCATCCGGATAAAACGGCCTTCGGCCGAAAGGGCTCTTCACCGGAGGCGAAAAAATCCCGTCAATCCTGTAAATCCTGTCTAAAAAAATAAAATCGTATCCATTCCTCTAAAGTTTCACACGAGCGGGAGCCGCTGGCCAAAAAAACGGCCAGTTTGATCAAAAAAGAAACTTAACGATGTAGTAAAAAGTTAAAAGTTCTTTATAGCGTCATTCCGGCGGGGCCTGTGCCGGACTCGATCCGGTAGCCGGAATCCAGTAACTTCAGAAAATTCTGGATGCCGGATCAAGTCCGGCATGACAAATTCGGAATCTTTTCGAAACCAACAAAGATTTTCAATATAGTTATATAAGAGCGATCTATCTAATCAATGAGAGGTTCTCCATGCCTACTGCCCCAAAGAGCATAAAATCACTGCTGACCGAAATGCCCCTCATCGCCATTCTGCGGGGAGTGACCCCCGAAGAAGCGCCCCAAGTAGCAAAAGTGTTGATTGATGCCGGGTTTCGCATCATTGAAGTCCCCCTCAATTCGCCCAACCCCATTGAAAGTATTCGACGCATGGTTCATGAACTGGGCGACCAAGCCCTTTTCGGCGCCGGTACGGTCACCGATCCTTTATCCATCGCTGAGATCAAGGCCGCTGGTGGACGGGTGATTGTCTCGCCGCATCTAAATGTCGATATTGTTAACCTCACAAAAAAAAGTGAGCTTTTTTCCATACCCGGGATTGCTACACCCAGTGAGGCATTTACCGCCCTTGCCGCTGGGGCGGATGCCTTGAAGTTATTCCCCGGGGAGGCTTGCCCGCCCAGCGTATTAAAGGCCATTAAGGTCGTGCTGCCTCCCCAGACGCTCCTGCTGCCCGTAGGCGGCATAAACCAGGGTAACATGGCCGATTATTGGCAGGCCGGGGCTGCCGGTTTCGGTATCGGCTCCAATCTATATGCCCCCGGCCGCAACGTTGAAGAGATTGCCCTTAGGGCGAATGACCTGGTGGCTGCGATAAATAAGATTCGAGGTGATTAGTTGACAAAGATTGAATACCATCCTATCAACCGCCGTACATTGTCAATAGCTCTTCATCACTTGCATTTAGTACTTCATTTTCGCGTCCAGAAAAGTACTCAGCGGAACCTTTAACGAGTTGATCAACCGCCTCAATTGCTCCACGATAAATTTAGCCTGGCCGAACCCAGCAGGCCTTTTTTTCTTGCTTCAATAAACTGGCTAACAATCCCCAAATCTTTTTGTTTAAAATTTTGTAGTTTCAATCTTCACCTCTGAATTTATGGTAAGCTATCGAATTAAATATACCAAAAAAACTATTGATGAGTAATACAACTTGGTTTAGTATGACCAACGAAATTAGTAATCTATATAGATTACAATACGTCAGTTAATTTCAATTATCAACCATTTCACACCGAACACTGTTAAAAATCCTGAAAGATTGAGACGTCGCCTGCAAAGGGTTCGGCGTGCGGGGTAGGTCGTCAACGATTGGTAACACAAAGCCGAGATTGAAGGAGTGGCTGAACACCTGAACGGCGATAGCAGAAATAGTGTTGCCGGTATCCACATGGCAGAACCGACTTTCAGGATTTACCGGATGAAAGGAGGTGATTCTAGCAGACGACAGGTTATATTTCCATTAATCAGAAGGGTCTCTATACCAAAAGAGGAGGTACGCTATGAAGAGAATCGATTCTACCAAATTATGGCTTGCTATTTTGGCGGTGGTATTTTTTATAACCGGAATCGCTACTTTGGCCGGCGCCGTTCAGGTAAATGTACCCAAAGGTTTCAAATTCGGAGAATATAAACAAAAGCCGTGGGAAGGGACCGTAATCAATGTTGCCATGGTGGCTGAGCCGCGATCGGATGCGATTGCCAAACTGGCCCCTGAGTTTGAAAAACTAACAGGGATCAAAGTAAACTTCCACATTTTAGCCTACCCGACCCTGCAAGAGAAGCAATTGGTGTCCTTGACCCAGGGGACCGGATCGTAT
Organism: Desulfobacterales bacterium; assembly: GCA_050124355.1. Taxonomy (GTDB): domain Bacteria; phylum Desulfobacterota; class Desulfobacteria; order Desulfobacterales; family JAFDCJ01; genus JAFDCJ01. The sequence continues at coordinate 8,503 of JASFFJ010000250.1, forward strand.
GATATTGTCCATGTCGATTGTGTATGGGTCGGCCAATATGCCGGTGAAGGCTGGACAATTCCCGTGGAAGAATTCATTCTGCGAACCAATCATGAGACCTTGGCTCTGGATGACTTTATCCCCGCCGTGGTGTCCGAACAGGGCATGTGGGAAAACAGAATCTATGGTTTACCCTTTATACAAGCGGTTTTCGGGCTGTACGTCCGCACCGACATTTTTGAAAAACACGGGGCTGAAGTTCCGCAAACCTGGGAAGAGCTCTTGGCGACGGCAAAAGCGCTCCATTTGAAAGAGCCCGGTGTCAGCGGAATTACCTTCATGGGTCGGCGTGGCGTTCAGCTGCAATGCACCTATGACAATATCCTTTGGTCCTATGGTGGCGACTGGTATGACGCAAATTATCAGCCGACCATCAACAGCAAGGAGGCAGTAGCGGCCCTGGAATATTTCAAATCCCTTATTCCCTATGCTCCCAAAGGGGTGCTGAGCTATGACTGGGACGAAAATGCGCATGCCTATGCCCAGGGAAATGCCGCCATGACGATCCAATGGCAGAATGCGGCCCCTACCTTCTATAATCCGGAGAAATCCAAGATTATGGACAAATTCAAATTCACATTGATTCCAGGCCAGAAACAAGCTGACGGCAGCATCAGACGGACACCGACTTTTGGCGGCTGGAGTTTGCAAATTCCGAAGGATTCAAAGAACATGGAGGCAGCCTGGGAGTTTATGGTCTGGGCCTCTTCGCCGGAATTAGATCCGCGTCTGGCCTATAGTCAGCCGGGATCGCGCTTTACCGGTTTAAACGATCCGACGAATCAGAAAAAGTTCGTCGAATACCAGGGCATGCTGGAATCACTTCCCATCGCCAAAGGCCGTCCCCGGATTGCGCCCTATTCGGAACTTGCGGATGCGCTGGAAGTGGCCCTGTCCGAGGCCATGACCGGCTCTAAATCCTCTCAGGATGCTTTGGATGGTGCCAATAAAAAGTTCGAATTTATCCTGAAAAAATGGGGTTACGGCAACTAGCACGCCACGGAATCGAAGGGGCCGGATGGCATTTCCGGCCCTTTGAATTTCGCGTGTGAAACTACATGGAATGACGATTGACGAATGACGAACGACGAATGGTGGATGTTGCTTTGCTCTATTCTTTTAAAAACAAAAAAAGTAAAATGCCTTAGTTCGACATTTGTCATT
>JASFFJ010000251.1:0-9701 GCA_050124355.1 Desulfobacterales bacterium
GACAGAAGTCAGCCCAGCCGCCGGCCAAAAAAACGGCCGGTCAAATCGAAAAAGAAACTTTGAAAAAGCGAATGTCGAATAATGAATATCGAATGTCGAAGTAAGGTATTCTGTCTATTTTATAAAAAAAAGACTGAGCGCAGCGATTCCACCCTTCGATATTCTGCGGTTCGATATTCGATATTCTGCGGTTCGCTTTTAATGTTTCATGAGAGAGTTCTGTGTTAAGGATAAAGAGCTCAAGGAGGTAGCTTTAAACCTCTTTCTCATGAACTTTGAACCTTTGAACCCAGAACCTCTGAACGCATATTATGGAAATAAACGAACTTGAAATACGTTCCGTTGGTGTTGATGTCGGTAGCGCAACCAGTCACCTGGTCTTTTCTAATCTGATCCTGAAAAGGGATCAGCATTCGGTTACCAGGCGTTTCAATATCCAGGAAAGAAACATCATATATGAAGGCAGAATTGTCGACACGCCATTATTGGATGATAAAACCATCGATATCGTTAGATTGACCGGTTTTTTTAAAGAGGAGTATAAACGGGCCAATATTGATCCGGCCGATATTCAGACCGGTGCGGTTATTGTTACCGGTGAAACCGCCCGCAAGCAAAATGCCAAGCAGATCACCGAAGCCTTGTCCCATGACACCGGTAGATTCGTGGCGGCCACGGCCGGACCTAATTTCGAGAGCTTAATCGCGGCAATGGGTTCGGGAGCTGCAACGCGTTCTAAGGATGATCACAAGACGATCGTATCGTGTGATATCGGCGGCGGAACCTCCAATATCGCCATTTCCAGAAATGGTGAGACGGTATCGACCAGTTGTGTGTCGGTCGGGGGACGCCTGCTGGGCGTTGATTTGGAAGGAAAAATCTGGCGGATCGAGACGCCGGCTGCCAAGGTGATGGAACATCTTGGGTTAACGCATACCATCGGAGACGTCATATCCAAGGCAGATATTGAAAAAATTGCGGCCAAATTTGCTGAAATATTAGTTGAGGTCCTCACGGGTCCGGCAACATCTTCTTTAGCCCGGCAGCTTATGCTGACGGCTGACTTGATATTTCCAAAACATATCGATGAATATTCATTTTCAGGTGGTGTCGCTGAGTTGATGTATGGTGGAGTCAACAATTTTAGTGATATCGGGCAGATTCTGGCCGATCAAATCAAATTGCTGACACCGAAATTATCAGGGCCCGTTATAGAGCTGCCGAATAAAATCAGAGCAACCGTTATCGGTGCAGGCGCCTACTCATTGTCGATTTCCGGCTGTTCCGGTTTCAGGGATGACAAGATATCTTTCCCGATTAGAAATGTCCCCGTCATCCGGGTGGATGTCGATCAGTCCAGATTAAGTACTGAACACGTCGCATCGCAGCTGAACGTCTCTTTTCAAAGATTTGATCTGGACGAAGGCGAGGAAATTATCGCTTTATATTTTAAGGACCCGGTCAGAGTTTCATATCCTCAGCTGGAATTGTTTGCAAAATCCATTGAAAGGGCCCTTGCTGATACGATCAGGAATAACCTGCCGGTAATCTTGATCTTTGAAACGGACATCGCCTGCAGTGTGGGCAATGTCATCCGGCGTGAAACGCAAATGAAGACAAATCTACTGGCACTCGACGAGTTGATGCTGAAGGAAGGTGATTGGATTGATATTGGCGAACCCCTGGTCGACGGTCAGGTATTTCCGGTGACCGTTAAATCACTTGTGTTTCACATGAGAGGAACGAAGCCGCCCCTCTCTCCGACCCGTAGGCTCGGGTCTACGAGCCGGAGGCGGGGCTTGAAGCGGGTTCGTAGAGCTTTTAGCACCTTCGCCTCGGCCTCCTCCGGCCCATAGGGCATAAGGTCTACGCCCCGGTGGGAGAGCGGCATCCACAATTCGTTCCGCCTCCGGCGGATCAATATTCATTCGTCATTCCATTAAGCTAGCCCATCAGTCGTCCAGCAGTTCCATCAACTTACCGCAACACGGCGGGATGCGGTCCCCGGCCTTGAGGTTGATATACTTGTTGCACGTCTGGCAATAGCAGGTGCAGTCCTTGTCCACATAGACCACTGGATATTCCTCATTTTCGTCCTTATCGCCTTCGACGGTAAAACAAGCCGTGTTGCTTTTAGCGGGGACATACTCACCCACCGGTACCAGCTTCTGATTGAAGCGAGCGCAGTCCACCAGCATACGCCACATCGCTTCTAACATGGTTTTTTCGTAGTCGGCTTCGGGCGTGAATTCAACCGAGGTTTTGCTAAGTTCGATCCGCATGGATTTCCTCCTTTATTTTGAGTTAAAAACACGCCCATATCATGAAATACAGATGGGAAGCAACTCTATTTCTACAGGAAACGGCCGGTAACTCATTACCCGGGTTGCCATAAATTCAGAATTATGAACAACCTATGGTTTGATATTGCACTGGTCGAATTGCTGGCTTTGGGAGAAGTGATGGTAGTCGTTCATTCATATGAACAATTAAGTGATTTTAGTTTTTTATGCCCAATATTAGTTTAAACGTTTCCATTAGTGAGCACCCGTATTCATTGATATTGCAAAAAACAAAAAAATCGAGGTTTTTACTTGAACGAAATGGCTCATCGTGCTATTAATTTAACTGAGTTAAATAGTTCATCATAATGAACATATTTAAGGAAAAAATATTTAAAGGAGGCGATTATGGCAACCCAAACCAAAAGCCGGTCAACGGCCGAAAGCCTGCGCAAAAAACGGACCTATGGAAAGTTCAGATGCCACAATCCCAGCTGCATGGAAAGAATCCAACCGGAGAAAGGGCATAAGACCGCCAAATGCCCAACCTGCGGCATGGAATATCGGATCCACTGGGTCAATCCCACGCTGCCCCGTATTCGCGGACCGGTCTGGGATGTCAACCGTAAATTGGTCGAAGAAAAACTAAAAGAGAAGGGAGTATTGTGATATGGCGTTAAACAGGAAGATAGCATACATCGATCTCAGTACCGGAGAGGTTCAGACAAAACCGATCCCGCTCGATGTCAGAAAGAAGTTTTTAGGCGGTCGGGGTCTGGACGCCTATCTGCTTTACAACCATACCAAGAAGGGGTGTGATCCGCTGGGTCCCGACAATGCCCTTATCATCAGTGGCGGCATCCTGACGGCCACTTGTGCTTCTGCTACCTCCAGAACCCACATCATGGCCAAGTCGCCTCTCACCGGGATGCTGGGCAGCGCCAATATGGGAGGGTTTTTTGCACCTGAATTGGCCTGGGCTGGTTTTCATCATCTGGTGATTAAGGGAAAAGCCAAAAATCCTGCTTATATCTATATCCACAACGGCGAGATCGAGATTCGGGATGCACGTGACATCTGGGGTCAATCAGTGACCGACGCCCAGTGGGCTATCAGACAGGAGCTGGGGGATGAGGAAGTCAAAAGCTGCGTATGTGGTCCGGCGGGAGAGAACCTGGTCCGGTTTGCCAATGTCATGACCGGTGTCAAAAATTCCGCCGGCCGGACAGGGATGGGCTGTGTCATGGGTTCCAAGAATCTCAAGGCCGTGGCAGTCCGCGGCACCTTGGACTTAGAAATCGCCCGCCCGATGGAAGCCCTGGAATACAACAAAAAATTTATCGACCAGATTACCAGCGCCAAAGTGAATCAAACCCAGGGAACCCTGGGAACCCCCTTTATCTGGGGTGCAACTAATTCCTGGGGCGGCGTCAGAACCCGTAACTTTCAATACAACCAGTGTGAATACGCCGATGACATCGAGCCCGAGCGCATCGATGAGATTTGCGAAGAGACCATGGGACCCCACCACATGACGGGCTGCTTCGGTTGTCAGGTGCATTGCCGGGCCCAGTATAAAATCCCGGAAGGCCCCCTGGCGGGAAGATATGATGAAGGCCCGGAATACACTTCGCTGGGTGCCTTTGGTGCGGAAACCGATACCCCCCGGGCGTTGACGGTTCTCACTGGCAATCACTTGGTCGATCAGTACGGGATGGATAATCTCGAAACCGGCAGCCTGATTTCCTGGGCCATGGAGCTTTATGAACTGGGCATTATCACCGACAAACAAACCGATGGACTGGATCTGAGTTGGGGCAACGACGAGGCGGTGATCGAGATGATCGAACGGATCGCCTATCGTAAAGGTTTTCTGGGAGATGCCCTGGCCGATGGCGGTATTCCGGCATCAAAGAAAATCGGGAAAAAATCCTTTGATTATCTCATTCAGGTTAAAGGGATGAGTAATCTACATTCGGATGAAAGGGCGACGCCGGCCCTGGCACTCAACATAGCGACGGCATCCAGAGGTTCGGACCATTTGAGAAGCCGTCCGGCCATTGACCTTTATCACCTGCCGGAAGAGGTCTTAAGGAAGATTTACGGTAATCCGGTTCCTTATGACGGACCCTTGAGCTCAGAGCACACGGAATACATCGGAAAACCTTGGCAGGTATTTTGGCAGGAGAATCTCTATATGGGCGTCGACTGCCTGGGTATCTGCAAATATCATACGGTTTTTCTGGGCGTTACGCTGCCGACTTTCGAAGAGTGGTCTAAAGTGCTGTATTATAATACCGGTATTGAAATGACCCCCGAGGAGATTTGGAACGTTGCCCGACGGTGTAACATGGTAGAAAGGCTTTATAACCTCAGGGAAGGGCTGAAAAGAAACGATTTGGAGAAGGGCGATATGCTCAACCACCGCTATTTTGATGAGCCTTGCCGGAGGGGCGCTCTTGATGTCGTCGGTAAGATGATTGACAAGAAAAAATTTATCAAGATGGTCGATGAACTATATGAGCATCAGGGTCTGGACAAGAGCGGTGTTCCAAAACCGGAGACCCTGCAAAGCCTTGGCCTGGAAAAAGAACCATCTCATTTACTGTAGTTTTGTATCCGTTATTGGTTATTAGTTTAAAAGGAATGAATCCCATTTTCCAATAACAAATTACAATTAACAATTAACACCTAATTAAGCGTTTCTCGCTTAATTAGGGTAGGAGAAAATAAATGGCTAAGATCTTATATGTCGATCACGAAAAGTGCACCGGCTGCAGGCTATGTGAGCTTGTGTGTGCTGTTTCGCATGATGGGATTTCCAATCCTGCCAGAAGCCGGATCCGGGTTCTTAAATGGGAAGCCGAAGGTCTCTATATTCCCATGACATGTCAACAGTGCCAGGATGCGCCGTGTCTGAATGTCTGCCCGGTTAAGGCCATATCACAAGATCTGGAGCTGGATCGCATCAGCGTTGACTATAATACCTGTATTGGCTGCCGAGCATGCGTTAGCGTGTGCCCTTTCGGTGCAATGAATTTTAATACGACCGACCGGCGGGTACTCAAATGCGACGTCTGTGACGGCGATCCGCAGTGTGTGCGGTTCTGTGATGTCAAAGCTGTTGATTATATCGAAGCAGGTGATGTGGCTATCCTAAAAAGCAGGAAAGCCGCGAAACGGGTATCAGATGCGGGCAATTCGGAATTGAATATTAGAATTTAATACCATCTTAAGCATGGAATCTCCGGCGGCGGAAGGATATACTGTTATGGGTCGGCGGCTTAGGGGTGCTTGCCAAATGAAGGATATAAACCAAATTCGTGTATTTTAATTACATATCGCGCAAGGTCCGTTTTAGAACTTTACCGGTTGCGGTCCTCGGAAATTCATCTCTGATGATAACTTCTTTTACTTTCTGAAAACGGGCCGCAACTCGCTCGTTTACCCACTCCAAGAGCTCTTGGGGCGAGGCTTTATCCTCTTGTTGCAAAATCACTGCAGCAACCGGTGTTTCCCCCCATTTTTCACTGGGAACTCCGTAAACGGCGACCTCTCGAACAGATGGATGTTTAATGAGAACTTCTTCAATATCCCTTGGATAGACATTGATACCACCGGAGATGATCATATCCTTCTTTCGATCCACAAGATGCAGGAAGCCCTCATCATCAGTGAAACCCAAGTCGCCGCTGTAGATCCAATCATTTATAATGGTTTGCCTGGTAAGCTCTGGCTGTTTATAATAGCCCGCCATTGCGAGCGGACCACGACCGATAATTTCGCCCACTTCCCCTGCTGGCAGTCCATTCCCCTGGTTATCAACAATTTTAATATCAGAAAAAGGCGTCGGGCATCCAACGGATTCAGATTTTTTTTCATAATCGTATTTGTCCAGAACGGTAAAAAAACCTTCCGTTAATCCATAAGCTTCGTAATAGGTACCGGGCAATTGTTGGTTCCACATGTCTTTGTGTTTTTTATGGAGCGGGGCACCCATGCAGCAAATCGCTTCTATTGAAGACAGGGTTTTCGAAGAAAAATTAGAGGCATTGAGCATCGCAATAAGTTGAGCGGGAACAGTCGTAATATGGGTTATTTTTTCTTTATCGATAAGTTCGACAAGCTGTGAGCCATTTAAGTGACGGCCAAAAATGAACGTTGACCCGAGGTACATCGCCGGCATCATCAGCATAAATGCACCATTGAAGATAACCGAGCCGGTGTGCAGACAGATAGATTCAGGCATCATGCGCCACGACGCGGCAAACGTTGAGCTGTACAGTCCCCGAATATAGTGGGTATGGACGATTCCTTTGGGCAGTCCCGTAGTGCCGCTGCTGTAAATGATGTTGACGGGATCATTCGGATGAATTTCTATCTCCTCCAGCTCGCTGTCTTTCGAACAGTTTTTAAGGATCTGATAATCCATGTAACCGGGATGCTCACCGGAGATTGTGTAATAGCGCTCCGAACGAATATGGGACAGGTCCGGCTTTACTGCATTCATAATTTCTACCGCCTCGGACTAGGTGATGACCAAAACCGCATCCGAGTCCCGAATCAGGCTCGACAGACCTTTTCCGCGAAGGAGTGGACTTAATGGAACAGCCACAGCGCCAATTTTGGCGGCCGCCCAAAAAACTTCCAGAAGTTCAACACAATTATTTAAAACTGTCGCGATTTTGTCACCTTTTTCTATACCCAATTTTAAAAAACCGCTGGCCAATTGGTTGACGCGGGAATTCAAAGATCCAAAGGTGAGTCGTTCGTCGCCGAAAATAATTGCCGGATGATCGCGGCGAAATTTTGCGTGTCTATCGAGTAGCCTGCCGATATTCATGATTTTTATCGTATGGTATGATTAGCTTTTAAAGCGATGAGGGAATTATTTGAGTGCTTGAATTAATTCGGCTATGCGGATGCAATCGGACGCAGTGAATTTGTATTCCGACTTCAGCCGAATGTTAGATCATCAATTCAATTCCTCCTGAATAATCTGCCCCAATTTTTCTAATGTTAACGGTTTTTTAATATATTTGCCGGCACCTAGTTTTTGGGTTTCCTTGACCTCATCGGTTTCTGCGAATCCACTGACGATGATGGCCTTTTGATTTGAATGAATCTTTTTTATCCGTCCATATGTCTCACGGCCATTGATGCCCGGGTCCATAATCATATCAAGCAATATTAAATCCACTGTATTTTCTTTCAGATATTCGACGGCTTCCTCGCCACTTGAAACGTCTTTAGCACGATAGCCTAAAGTCTCCAACATCTTGCAGGATATATCTCTTTGGCTTTCAACATCATCAATGACCAGAATAGTCTCTCCGTTTCCTTTGAAACCCTCAATGGCTATGGTCAAATCTTGGGTCGATATTTTTTTCCTTGTTATTGGAAAAAACAACTCAAATGTCGTGCCATTCTCGTCAGTTTCCACGTTAATATAGCCTCTATGATCTTGAACAACATTCCATGCCACGGCCAGACCCAAACCGGTACCGCTTCTGCCCATGACCTTCTTGGTGTAGAATGGCTCAAATATCCTCTCAAAGTCATTTGATGATATACCCGACCCATCGTCTGATACAGACAAAACAACATATTCACCTCTGTCTACATCATCATATCCCTTTAGGGGTTTGTCAATATAGCGGTTAATGGTCGATATGGTGACATTGCCTTTATTCTCGATAGCTTCCGAGGCGTTTGACACCAGGTTCATCAGCGCCTTTCTGATATGAATGTGAGACCCGCTGATGTTAAGTAGGTCACTATCAAAGTTGGTCTTGAATTTAACTTTCGGATGAAACTGTTTGAGCTCCTTAAACTCAGGAGAATGTAAATAGTCACGAATCAGATCATTTAAATTAAGAGGTTCTTTGGCAGTGGCCACGCCTCTTGCCACGGTTAATAGATCTTCGACGATGGCGGTCGCTCTTTGTCCGGATTTCTGCATTATTTCGATGGGCCGTCTGAGCGTGCTGTCTTTAGGCAAATCCATTAACAGCAATTCCGGATAGCTTACAATCCCAGCCAATACGTTATTTAAGTCGTGGGCAACTCCACCGGCCAGGAGGCCCAATGATTCCATTTTTTTAGATCTTGCGAGCCTTTCTTCACTCTCTCGTAGCATTTTTTCAGTCTGTTTGCGCTCTGTAATATCTCTTCCCACACCTACAATTGCTACGACGTTCTTGTTTTCATCCAGCACCGCCGTGTCCATCCAGGAAAGCCATTTCCAGCCATCTTTTGTCATGGCCCGTTGCTCTAAGTAAGCGGTATGGGGCGGATGATAAAGGGCTTCCATGGCCTTGGCTGTGGCCGCCCGATCATCCTCATGAACGAATGGCATGAATTTTTTGCCAAGCAATTTTTCCGCTACCGTTCCAAACATATCACAATAGGTCGGGCTCACGAATTGAAATTTACCCTCATTGTCAACTTTGACTACCAGGTCTGTCTGATTCTCTATTAACAGGCGGTATTTCTCCTCGCTCTCCCGCAGCGCTCCTTCACTTTTTCTTAAGTCATCGGTTGTTAACTCTTTCAAGTAGCTATAGATAAGCATAAACCACAACATCGGGGTTAGTAATTCCATGAAATCCTCAAAAGGGTCCAACGCCCTGCTTATCCCCCCCCATTCAAGCATATTGCTAAAATGATGAAATAGGGCCAAGCCAAGAAGTCCAACGATCAACAGCTTAATATCGTGTGGTAAAGCTCGATTCCATCCCCGCAACAAAAAGATTAAGGCGACAATGACTGCTATAAGAGAAATAAGGTCAATAGTGGCCACAAGAGGCATTATCTGTTATCCTTTTTAACTACAAATATCTTCCAGCACCAAACGGCCATCAAAACCGAACTTGCACTGTAGCAAATATGTTCCAAAACATTTAGAAAATCTTTCCAAAATATGCCTTCAAAGATCGTTAGAATATACCCGGTCAAAAGTACGCAAAATCCGGCAATAAGTAGTTTCGCTACCGGTATGCGTTTTACTTCCTGCTTGTTTACCAATATGAAAATCATGCAACCTATACTTAATAAAAGCATGATTATTTCGTTTTGTTGTATCATATCATCCTACTTTGATAATTTCTTACACCTGCACAAAGAAGACTTCATTCTCATCATTGATAACGTCCCGTGCTTTCTGAGTGTCATGGTGTTGTAGCGACAAAATACGGTGCCTTTCTTAATAACATCTGATTTATCAGGCTTTGTTTGATAGATAGATGGAATTGAAACGTGGCAGTTAGGTGGATGCAATGGAGCGCAGCGAAATTGCATCCCAACTTCAGCCGAATGTTACAACTTCAATTCCAAATCAAAAACCCCATTTCTCTTTATTGAGAAACAGGGTCGTTTGTGTTCCCATCTTGGCAACCTCTTTGTTAAGATTCCAACATT
>JASFFJ010000252.1:0-9685 GCA_050124355.1 Desulfobacterales bacterium
GTGACATCCAGGTCGATGTGGGCCCGATTCTTGTGTTCGTGTTGCTCCGGTACTTTTTGAAGCAACAATGAGGGAGTGTCGTCGTCTCCTCCGATTCGGCAGTACTTGTCGGTCTTGAACGAGATCTCTTTCCCGAGTACCTCTGACCAGAATCCGGCACAGCTTTCCAGGTCATTCACGTCGAGCACGATGGCATGCAATGTGCCGACCGGTTCCGATGCTCCTGTGTCTTTTGTCATAGCGTTTTCCTCCTAACAGAATAAGGTGATGTTTTTTAGTGCCAAAAAGGGAACATCCTATAAAAGTCCACCCATTTACAGCTGTTCATGGGATGACTAATTTCCGGAAGGCTTCGGCATAGGCAACCCCCTTTTCTTTCCCCAACTGTCCGAAGCGTTCTCGCACCCAGGCACTTAAGTCTTCGAACTCTCCGACCTGGCTCTTATGGGCCTGGAGAGCTTCGATTTTGGTTTCTATGGTTTCGCTGATATCGATCCAGGAATTCGGATTGGCGGTTCCGAAGAAATAGATCTGGTTCACTGCATGCGGCATCAGTCCCGCTTCCAGGAGCTCGGGGAAAAAATTTCGATTCCTCGCAGCCGGATAGATGGCATCGAATACAGCCAGGGCGGCTGCCCGATGGTCGGCGTGGCCCACATAAACGTTTTCGAAACAATGATTAGCGGGATCCATTGAGAAAACGACATTGGGTCGGTACTGACGAAGCACGCGAACGAGCAACTTCCTGAATTCCTGATTGTTTTCGAGTTCTCCGTCCTTTAAACGAAGAAAGCGAACCTTTCGAACCCCAACGATCTCCGCTGCAACCACCTGTTCTTTTTCCCGTATTGCGGCAATCGACTCAGGCGTCATTGGAAGATCCGCACCCTTATCCCCGCTCGTGCAAATGACATATGTGATGTCCACGCCCTTACGGCGCCACTTGGCGATGGTCCCGCTGCACCCGAAATCCACATCATCCGGATGAGGGCTAATCACCATTATCCGCTCTGTTCCATTCAGATTTTCCATTTTTAACCTCGTCGGTTCTGGAGGATCTATGATATCAAATTTTATCTAAAGTATAGGTATGAACCCTGCTTGCCGGTGTCAAGATTGGCGTCTAAAAATCAACCAATGAGATTTAAGCGATTCGGATATTAACCGATAAACTGTTTTAGTGCACACACTTCAATGGCTGACTACAATTTGGCCTGGTTTTTAGATGGAAATAAATAAAATGAGTATCGTGATTGTCATTTGCACGCGGATTAACTTTATAATCTGTTTTGGCTTATATGTAATAGTGGTACTTCTTCTCACGACCTCATGCACAACAATCCAAAAACAATCCACTCCCACGATCCTGAAATCAGCGCATCATCAATCCGCCAAGAACCCTTTCAAAGATGATGAGATCGAACAGCTCCTCCGTGAGGAATACGGTCGCTGGAAGGGGACCCGGCATCGGCTGGGCGGAAATGACCGCAATGGAATAGACTGCTCCGGCTTTGTGAAAGCGGTCTACGCCAATCTTTTCAATATTCATCTGCCGCGGACAACTCAAATACAGGCTAAACAGGGACAGCCCATATCTTCTAAGGAGCTCCAAGCCGGAGATCTGGTTTTTTTTAAGCCGCCTTCTTATCCCCGCCACGTTGGTATCTTTTTAAGTCAGTCAGAGTTTGTCCATGCCTCCAAAAATAAGGGCGTCACCATATCCAAAATTGACGCTCATTATTGGGGGAGATATTATTGGACGGCCCGGCGAATTTTACCTTAATTCAGCTTCAGATTATAGTCATCATAGCCCCTTCTGCCTTTTAGAAAAAAAAGATGTACTGGTGAAAAATTACAACCTCACTCCCATCGGAACACCTGAAGGAGACTTGAAAAAAATACTGGCATAGCCTGTGCCTGTGATATCGATGTTTTTGAGACTTGTTCCGATCCCCCCGGCTGTTCAGCTAGGGGGATCTTTTTCTTTATTAGAATCCATTATTTTACAAATACCCCCTTGCTTTCGGCTTAAATAGGCTTACTATACAGTCAATTCAACACGGCCTCGATATCAGTGGATGGCGGGGCGATTTTTTCTGCAGGAAAATTCTGTATACCTATGAAGTATCCTCCAGATTTAAGATTTTGAATAAATAAAAAGAAAGGAGGATGCTATCATGACCAATGGTACTGTAAAATGGTTTAGTGACCAAAAAGGGTTCGGTTTCATCGAGCAAGAAGACGGACCGGATGTATTTGTTCATCATTCAGCCATCAACGCAAGCGGCTTTAAAAGCCTGAGCGAAGGCGATCAGGTGACTTTTGAGATTGAGCAAGGACAAAAGGGTCCTGCCGCCGCCAATGTTACTGTAAGCTAACGTTCTATATTCCATTAAAAGGGGCATACCACCCGATAAGGGCGGATGCCCCTGGCAACGCCCACCCCAACCCCCCTGATTCAAATCAAAAAATGGACTTAATTCTTGACAAAATTAATCGATTTTCTTTTTCTTAACGCATTTATGGAACCCGCGCATGAAGATTATAGGGGAATTTGCAGGAATTTATGATCAAAGAAAACGAATGCATACCGGATCCAGAAGTCTTGCTTAAATTGGCCAAGATGCGGATGCCCTATGGCAAGTATAAGGAACGGCGGTTGATCGACTTACCGGAACCTTATGTGGTTTGGTTTTCCCAAAAAGGATTTCCGGCCGGTCAACTGGGTGATATGTTGCGCATGGTTTATGAGATCAAGGTAAACGGTCTGGAATATCTTTTTAAACCGTTGCGAAATCTGTAGACGAATCACAATTCACTTAATTTGAAATAAAGATTTGCTTATTTTCAAAAATTAAATTGGCACTTATTTCCAATTCTACAATCGAGCTGCATCATTTTAATGACTTAATCTTATCTGCCTTCTCATCTATTCAAATTTTATTCAAAAAACTTATTCCTTCTTGACAGTTTGGTTATGATCACACTTGATTCCGATACAAAAGTGAATTTCTTAAAATGGGACCCTTCCACCCTCTTTTAAATCTTTCCCTTTTTATTCTTTTAATAATGATGTTAATGTTGGGCTCTTTTAATCGAAAAGATATTTGATCCGAATTTATTGGAGCTTCAGCTTAAAACTGCACGATCACACAATTTATTACAGTCACTACTTGACTGCGAGGCTCCAGTCTAATCAAAAAAGAAACTTTGATACTATTCTTTCAGCCACAAAGACGCCAAGGCACAAAGATTACGGTGAGATTTATTCATTCCATAGCCATAAGAAACTAAATGATAGACTATTCTCGTTTTTTTAATGATTTAAAGTACATATTTTTTTTCGTGTCTTAGTGCCTTAATGGCAAAACTGTTAACTCTAATGCAGTTGTATATCAGGGGGATAAAAATGCAAAAAACATGGTCCTATAAAAACTATGAAATCAAAGAAGGGCTAAAACCCGGAAGTTCACAGTTTCGCTACTTTTTCGTCGTTTCCGAAAGCGGTCAGAAAAAATGCAATTATTGTGTTTGGATAGTAGATGATGCCTTGTCCCGGTTCGATGAGTCCAAAGATTTTAACGCAATTGTCTCCTCTCAGATTGAAGCCTGGCACGAATGGGTCAAGGAAAAAATCGATGCTGCAGATTTTAGTAATCGAGCATTGAAATTTGAAAAGACCGGCGAAAAAGAGATCGACCTGTCGGAAATGAAGAAGCATGTCACAATGGATTAATTAGTGCCCGTCCATAAAATACCGTTGCCAAAGAAGGGCACCTTTTGGTGTTTCCAATCCAGAAATGAGGATTTTTGTCCAAGGTCGAGGAAATCAAGCGCTTGTGCGGAGGCGTAGTTTACTACGCCTCACAAGCAAACGCGCAGATTGACGCTGAGATTGGGCAAAAAGACCATTTGTGGATGGAAACTAGTTAAAAATTGAAAATAGGGAGGTATTATGACCAAGCTCACGGATGAAGCCAAAAAGGCCATCGCAGAAATACGCCCGTCGTTGGTGGCGACCTCGGGCAGCACCGGAAAGCCAAATGTCTCTGCCAAGGGATCGTTTCGCGTTCTGGATGATGAACATGTTGTATTTGCAGACATTGTCTCTCCCAGAACTGTCGCCAACATCAGGGAAAATCCCCAAGTATCCGTCATCTGTTTGGATGCTGCCGCACGAAAGGGCTGCCGCATTTGGGGCAAAGGCAGCATCTTCAACTCAGGCGACCTCTTCGATCAATTAACCGCTGAGTATGCCAAGAAAAATATGGTGGTGAAAAATGTCGTAAAAGTGGCTGTCGAGGAAGTCGAGACCTTCTGATCAGAATCTAAAATTATGGGCAATTGAAATTAAACAGATAACCGGACCACCAAATGAAATCCCGCATTAAAAGAGAAAAGCGGCCGGCGGTGCAATATCGGTATCAGAAGGATGGCCGTTATTTTGCTCAGATAGCCGACAGCTTAAAAGAAGCGGGTGCGAAGGAGTTAGTTGAACTTGGCGCCGAAGATGTCAGCCCGAAATTCAGCGGAATTCATTTCAGGGCGGACAAACCAACCCTGTATCGAATTAATTATCTGACCCGGCTTCTTTCACGGTGCCTTGCGCCATTGATATCTTACCCTTGTCACGATTCCGATACGCTGTATCAGAAAGCCAAACAGATCACGTGGGAAGATTTTTTTTCGAAAGGCAATACCTTTGCCGTATCGGGGAATGTTTCCGCCAGTGCAATTACGCATTCAAAGTACGCTGCCCTGCGCCTTAAAGATGCGGTTGCCGACTATTTCAAAGAAAAAACCGGTCAGCGGCCGGCGGTGTCGGTAAGGGATCCGGATATCCTGCTGAACCTTCATATCCGAAACGACAAGGCCGTAATAAGCCTCGACACTTCAGGTGGCACGCTTCACCGGAGAGGATACAGGCAGGAGACCGTTTCAGCGCCGATGCAGGAAACCGTCGCCGCCGCGATTATCCGATTCAGCGAATGGGACGGCTCTGTTCCTTTATACGATCCGTTGTGTGGTTCGGGAACCCTTTTGTGTGAAGCGCTCATGGGGTATAGCAATATTCCTGCCGGTGTATTCAGGAAGCGATTTGGGTTTGAATTTTTACCTGATTTTGACGACGTTGTCTGGCGGCAGGTAAAAAAAGAGGCCGACGGGCACATGCGGCAACTGCCGAAAGGGCTGATAGCGGGAAGTGATGTGTCCGCGGAGGCTGTAAGCGCGACGCTGACGAACCTAATGGGACTTCATTACGGAAATAATGTAATCATTGAAAGGGCGGACTTCAGAAAACTGCCCGCCCTTGAAGCGCACGTAATTGTAACCAATCCGCCTTATGGCATTCGGATGGGCAAAGACGAGAACCTTGAAGTGCTTTATAAGTATCTTGGCGATTTTCTAAAACAGAAATGCAAAGGCTCGGCTGCTTTTGTTTATTTCGGAAATCGGGAGTATATCAAAAAAATCGGGTTGAAAGCATCGTGGAAAAAACCGATCAAAGCCGGCGGGCTTGACGGCAGACTGGTTAAATACGAGATTTACTGAGAATTCAAAGAGCCTATCACAGATCATTTTGGCTCTTTCTGTCCGTTTATTTTATAGTTTTTGGGGTTTAACTGGTTGAACTCAGTCGGCTGTCAGTTCGTTTCAATTTCAACCGGCCTGGGAGGCACCACAAATGAAACCGCAAAGGCCGCAAAAGCTGCCAGAACCAACCGGCAGCTGATCAAAACCCACCAGTTGGCCCCCAGGGCGGCAAATACCACGGTATCTTCAATGATACTGTGGCAGATGCCCAGAAAAACAAGTACGACAACCAAATCTCTTTTGGTCAGGGTGCCATCTTTGGCAAAAGATATGATAACCCCCGAGCCGAAGACGATCCCCAGAAACAGACCTGCCAGAAACGGAAATGCTACCCTGGTCGAAAGATTCAGTCGCTGAAAGACCGGCTGGATAAAACCGACACCCCGGTCCAGCAGGCGGGATTCTGTTAACAGCGCCAGGACAATCATCAAAGGTATGATGATTGCCGGAACGAAAACTGCTATGTGTGCGCTACCGGTAATAATGTTCTGAAAAATAACCGCCCAATCCACTCCCATAACCTCACTGCAACGTCATTTTCCCGAATAAGTTCAACATAGCCCCGGCCCCAAGAGCGGTGGCCAGGCGAATGCCCAGAATGGGCCAGGCGCTGATACCGGTTTTTTTGATAATGGCCGATTCGAGCACAAGTTCATGGCAACAGGAAAGAATGACGGCAATGATCGTTACCTGCCATGCAGTTAAGCCGAGGGCGAAAATAATGCCGATAGCGGCGTAGGAGTTGAGAAACATGCCCGTCACAACAGCCAGCGCCGCCTCGCCAGGCAGTCCGACAAAACGCATCAGCGGATCGCAAAATTGCGAAATCCAGCCGATAACGGGCGTATGCTCCAATACTTTTATCAAGGCAAAAACAGGGAGAATGACCTTTAGAAGCAAAATGGAAGTCTTCAGACCGTTTGTGAATCCATTTTTCCAGGTATTTGCAGTAATCAATCGTTATCCTTGGTTTTCAAAAGCCGAATTATTTGATGTGAGCGTTATTCCGCGACTCAATTCATAAGCCACCCCGACCTATCGGGATGAGAATTTAAAAGGTTCTACCGTTACCGCGAGGGTATCCTTGATGGGTGCAAATGTCGTCGATGCCGGTGGCTTATGAATTGAGATAAAAAAGAATTTTTGCATATTTTTTCTGCAATCTGCTAGTATGCTTCATCAGAACAGCTACCACAATGATGGCTGAGGCAATCAAGGTCGTTGTTAAAAATAGATCGGTCAAGTGGTCATCAATATCGACAGATCCGGTCAAACAGAGATCCAAAAATTCTTTTAAAAAATCAGCGGTCACCAGTAGAGCGTGGCCCCGGCCTCTTCGAGGGGCCATCCTCATACCCCCAGCTTGGCTGGTGGTCGCTGATTTTAATCTTGCGATCCGCCGCGTTCCCAGCGGTCAAGAATTCCAGAAACTTTGGAATACACCTTTTCACGTGCTTCCCACCGCTCGGTGCCCTTCAGCAGCAGATCGTCATAGTTCGTCTCCGCATGCCGGACATGGGCTGTCACGGCAAGCCGTACTGCTTCTTTGTCCAGCGTCTTGGCAGCGGCACTGCGGCCCACGCGGCCACTGTATTTTCGGCAGGCATGCTCGGCAATCAGGCGTTCTCTTCCGGTGGGGCAAAAAAGGTATAATTCCCGCACCCGACCTGCAAAGCTGCGGATGTATTCCAGGTCAAGTTCATCGCGGCGGGCTGCTGCCCTTGCACGGGCGAGTTTTCGAGCGTCCTCGTCGGCGGCACACTCTTTTTCTGCACACTCCAGTGCCTCATCTTCGACAAGCAGGCCCTGCCGTTCATAGCGTTTACGGGCACGTGACCATTTCACGACCACCGCCGATAACCCCGAATACTTCCGGGAACGGCGGGTAAGGGCAGCATCGCCCGAGGGAAGAAACACCAGGTGATCCAGATCCGCGCAATTCAGGCAGAGGGCGTTTCGCTCTTGGTCCAATGTTATCCAGGCGCTGCGCCCTAGCTCTTGCTTGCATTCTCCACAAGTTGAGTTCCGGTTCGAGATAAAAACGACGATATCTTTGCTTTTCGATTTACCCATTGCAGATACTGTGATTTTTCATTCAATATTGGATTCCGCAGAATTCCCTCGATGCGCCGCCTATAATTGTAGCCGTGGGCATCAATGAAATTCAATCGTCTTCTTCATATTTTTCTCTATGCTCTCGGTGTCATCTGCGGTGAAATATTACTTTACCATAATTTCGGATATGTGTGCTCAGCAACAGTGGATTTGACGCACCACCCGCCTTATATGTCAGGACGTTCTCCAAAGATCGGACCAACTTCCCGGGTCCGTTTGAGTTCGAAAAATCCGGGCATACTGCCGGCCGCAATGATTGCATCCCAGAATTTAACAGCGTCTTCGCCGGTCGGTGCCGGGCTCATGACAGGGCCGAAAAAACCGGGGCCCTGGCCGCCATCGAGAACGATTTGCGGCACACCGACATCGGTGCCGGCTTTGGCGATCGCCTGATCCATGTCGGCCTGGATATTTTTATCCAATGCTTCGTTGTTGGCGGCAGATGCCAGCCTGGTTGGCAATCCGCACGTCTGAAGTATTTCCTCCAGGGCCGCAGGCTCATCGATGTCACCTTCATCGTGATGATAGCATCCGCCCATGACAGTATAAATTTTGCCGACGCTTTCGTTGCCGAATTCAGCTCGAACCGCCGCCGCAACACGCAGGGCTTTCAAGCCAATTTCATGCAATATTTTATAATCTTCCGGCACCTCACGTTCCTTGTTGATCAGCTTGAGGCTGAATAATTTCCAATTAACCTGAATCTGTTTTTGTTTTCCGACATCTACCATCCACCTGGATGTGATCCAACACCAGGGTCAGACCGGATCCCAGTAAAAATCCACAGTGTTTTTTGAATCGACCATTTTTATCTCCTTATTAAATTCAGAACTGCTGACATGTCGTAAAATCTGATGCAGTACAAATGCCCATGGTTAAGATAGAATACTATGTTTCGAACAAATAGTTCTGAATTTTATTTCATATTTTTTTACGGTTTGCAATGCAAGATAAACTATCAAGGTAATCTTATACCGACCAGTTTCAATTTCAGGGCCTCTGAATATCGGTCAAGCGCCGTTCGCAACGCCTCATGATCATCAGCGTTCGCCCTACCCATCGCCTTCCTTTCTTCAAACCGCATTGAAAGCACCTTGAGCTTTTGGGCTGTCCGATCGGCCTTAAGATCAACGCGCCCCACAAACCGATCACCGGCAAGCACCGGCAGACAGTAGTAGCCATATTTACGCTTGGGCGCAGGTTTGAAAATCTCCAGCACCTGATCGAAGGCAAACAATTGTTGGACACGTCGACGGTCCCAAAGCACCGGGTCAAAGGGCGATAGCAGAACGCCCTGGTCAGTGCGCGGCCGAACACGCTTGAGACGGGCTGCCAGCTCGAGGTCGTTACACCGGATCCAGCCGGGATGATTCTTTGAGTTATCGTCCAAGAGCGCGCAAGCCACAATTTCACCCTTTTCAGCGAGGCGGTTTAGGGCAGCGCTGATGTTCTTTTTTTGGTTGGTTAACCGCCAGGTTTGGGAGAGGGTGCCGCTGGACGCCCAACCATGTCCTTTCAGTGCTTGAACCAGCAGATGCTCTATGGCATCTGGCTCGGACATGCCCTTTTGCCGCCAACAATCCGGAATAACACGTTCGGCAAGATCGTATACCCTCTGAAAATTGCGCCGTTCACGAATGGCGAGCTCCCCCGAAGACCACAGAGCGGTTGCCACCCGTTTAGCCAGTTTTAGATCCCACCACCCACGACTTCCACCACCTTCCATATCGAGAGAGCGAATGGGTCCTTCGTCTCGAATACGTTGACGTAGATTTGCTTCGATCTTCGGGTGTTGCCCGATGAGATCCCCCCACCAGGGATGACGGCGAAATGCCTTGCGGCGAAATGCGAAGACCGGATAAAGCTCGATCGGCATCCAGCTTGCCTCATGCCCCCAGTATTCGAAAAGCGGCTCCTGAGGGCGCAGCAGTGCCTCTGCCAGCTCATGATCAAAGCCTTTGAGGCGTGAAAGAAG
>JASFFJ010000253.1:0-9647 GCA_050124355.1 Desulfobacterales bacterium
GGCAGAAAGCTATTATGTTAACGGCATGCATCAGGAGGCAGTTGAAACCAGCCGTCAGGCCCTGGCACTGGCCGGCAAGAAGCGAACCTATTACCAGGATCAATTGGATAAATTCACTAAGGCCGGAGCGAATTAAAATTGACAATCTTCAATCAATACTCCTTGTGATTTGCTGAAACCTTACGTTTCTAATCCTTACAACATGTTATCATAAAAAACCAACTAAGGGGTTATCTACCGGATGCAGACCTTGCGCACCTGCTGCAGCTCCAGCAGTCCGTCAAAAATTTTCTCTATCCCATCCTGTTTTAAGGTTGTCATGCCGTCCTTGACGGCCTGAGCCCTGATGACATCAACTTTGGCCCGGTTTTGTACCAGTAATTTGATCTCTTCGGTTCCCATCAATAACTCGTGAAGGGCCATTCGGCCGCGATAGCCTTTGTTGTTACAATTTCTGCATCCCACCGGCCGGTTTAGCATGAACGAATCTGAATACTGAATGTTTACATACTGTTGGAAACGATCAGGCCCATATTCCCGGACCAGGGAAGTATACTCTTCCGCAGAAGGATGGTAGGATTGCTTGCAGTCTTTGCAAAGGGTTCTTGCGAGCCGCTGGGCCAGAACACAAAGAATCGCATCTGAAAAATTGAAAGGATCCATCCCCATATCCAAGAGGCGGGTAATGCTTTCGGGCGCGCTGTTTGTGTGCAACGTAGATAACACCAGATGTCCTGTGAGCGAAGCCTGAATGCCGATGGAGGCGGTTTCTTTATCCCGCATTTCACCGACCATGATCACATCCGGGTCGGCCCTGAGAAACGAGCGCATGGCCGCAGCAAAATCAAACCCAATTTTTGGCTTAACTTGAACTTGTCGCAATCCTTTTTGGGTGATCTCCACCGGATCTTCGGCCGTCCATATTTTGGTTTCAGGTTTATTGAGATATTTTAAAGCGGAATGCAGTGTCGTTGTTTTTCCGGATCCGGTCGGTCCACAGACAAATACGATGCCGTATGGGGCGGATATCGCTTGGGTAAAATTCTCGTAATTCCTTTTGGCAAACCCAATTTTATCTAGCGGCAGCGGTTCGCCGGCGTCAAGCAAGCGCATGACAACATCTTCCAACCCGCCCTGGGTGGGAAGCGTGGCAACCCGCAATTCGATGTCTCCACCATCGCCAATTTTAAATTTAATTTTTCCGTCCTGGGGTTTGCGACGTTCAGCAATATCAAGATCGGACATGATTTTAATCCGGGATACGACGGCATTGCGATAACTGAAGGGAATGGTTTGATAGACCACACAATCGCCGTCGATGCGGGTCCGAACTTGAGTGCTCTCTTTTCCCGGGAAAGGCTCTATGTGGATGTCGGAAGCACCGCGGCTATGGGCATCTAAAATCATTTTGTTGACCAGTCTCACAACCATACTGTCTTCTTCGCCAATTTCATTTTCGTCTTCTTCAATTTCTTCCGTATCTTCCTGCATTTCTGACAAAATTTCTTCAATTCCACCCGGCTGCTGAGCATCTTTAAAGAAAAAATCGATCATCCCAAGAATATCGCGTTTCAAGGCGACCCGGAACTTGAGATCCTTGGTCGGAAAAAGGGATTTAATTTCACCAGTCTTCTGCTGATCGTGAGGATTGTCGATGGCGATGACGAGACTGGTTTCTTCCTCACGCAAGGGGACCCAACAGTTGGTACGCATAAAGGGTATTTTCAATCCGGCCAGCAGGGTTTCGGGAATCGTCAGGTCGTGGGTGAATTCGACGGCTTCCGTATCATAATACTTCGCGAGGGAGGACAATAGATCTTTTTTAGAAATCTTGATATCCGACATCAATACCGTTTCGATCGGCAATCGCCTCTGCCGGGCAAGCGCGATGGCCTTGTCCAGTTCCTGGTGGGTCAGCAAATGATTTTCCAACAGAAAATCAAATTTACCCATGGTATATCTTTCAGTCAGCTTTTTCTGCGTATGCAATGCAATCCCGAGGATACCGGCGACTTCTTCGAGAGATTTTTCGTCAATCTTTACAAAGGAGTTGCCCGTCTTGCGGTTCATCAATTGAATAACACCGAGCAGGCGGTTTTGAAAGCCGATCGGACGGGCCAGGATTTGGCGTGTCTTAAATCCGGTTTTCAGGTCCCAGCGATCGTCGAACCTTAAAGCGGGATCGATCGAGGCCAATTCGCTAGCACTGTAGGCATCTTTAATATTGATGATATTATTTTTGAGGGCACACCAGCCGGCAATGCTTCCCGCTGAGATGGGGATCCGAATCTCCTCTGTGTCGTTGCCGGATTTCAAACGTGAAACCAGCTGTCGCCTCTTTTTATCAACGACATAAATCGTAATCCGCTCGGCCTCGAAAAGAGACGTGATATCGTTTTTCAAGTTGATTAAAATCTCGTCTAAATTCGCCGCCGCGTTTATCTTGTTGCAAATTTTCTGCAAGCGGGTTCGGTAAGCCACCTCGTAGGTGAGTTCACGGATATGCCGGTCGTTTCTTTGGGATGGCGGCGATGCCGGACCCATTTTTTTTGGTGTTTGCCTGTCATTCATTATCGGTTTCTCGAGGGGTCAATTTCTTATAATTTGCGATAATTTTTCTGGCACCGCCTAGTACCAATAAAAATCCTAGTAAATAAAAGCAAAAATAAACGAACCCGATCGCAGAAGCAAAGTATTCGATGGTTTTAATTTTCGGTATGACCTGGGGGATCCGAAAAAAGACACCCACGCCCGCCAATACAAGTAAAAAACCCCAAACGATTTGAATATGTAATTTGCTTTTATCCATTGATCTAATCGGACCTCAATTCATAAGCCACCGGCATCGTTTAAGTTTAATTCAATTTTGTGTGTTTTCGCGGTAACGGTAGAACCTTTTCAATTCTCATCCCGCCAGAGGGCGGGGTGGCTTATGAATTGAGTTAGTAACCCGCCATCCCCCCGACGACGACTACAGGCTTCCCTTAAACGCCGCCTTGCGCTTTTCGAGGAAGGCGGCGGTACCCTCTTTGGCATCCGGGCTGGCATAGCAAAGAGCAAACGCATCAATTTCAATACCACAGCCGGTTGCCAAATCCACATTCAGCCCCTTGTTGATCGCCTGTTTCGCTTCTCTCAATGAAACCTTGCCCTTGGCAGCAATGATGCCGGCAGTTTTCATCACTTCTTCCATGAGTTGGTCCTGGGGGACGACCTTATTGACCAGTCCAATCTGAAGGGCGTCTTCGGCAGATATCATTTTGCCGGTAAATATCAATTCCTTTGCCATGCCGGTACCAATTAAGCGGGACAGTCGCTGGGTGCCGCCAAAACCCGGAATTAGACCCAAATTTATTTCAGGTTGGCCGAATTTTGCGTTCGTCGAAGCGTAGATAAAATCACAGGCGATGGCGATTTCAGTGCCACCACCCAGGGCAAATCCGTTTACCGCAGCGATGACGGTAATCGGCAGCAGCTGCAGTTTATTGATAATATCGTGTCCGCTTCTGGCAAAAGATTTCGCCTTGAGCGAATCAAAAGTGGCCAGCTCGGATATATCGGCACCAGCCACGAATGATTTATCGCCGGCCCCGGTAAGCACGAGAATACGGATATCCTCGTCGGCCGCAATGGTATCTAGCGCCAGAGATAATTCCGCCAGCAGCGCTCCGTTGAGCGCATTCAGCGCCTTGGGACGGTTAAAGGTGATAATTGCGATACCCTCTTTTACGTCATACATGATGTTCTCATATGTCATTTTAAACCTCCGTTCCTTTGTTCCTCGTCGGATCCCGCAATGTATACTCTATATTCAAGAATAGCACACCCTGCCATAAAATGACAGCCGCATTGCTGTAGCAGATGAGGGAATCCGTGCTGGGGCGCTGCTTTTCTTATTTACAATCATACACATTAAGTTAAGGAAATTCTATCAAACCTTTATGGTGAGATTGAGCGAAACGAAACTATCTAAACGTTGAGATAAGGGTAAGAGATTGAATGAAAGTTAAACGACACGCTTAAAGGACTATTTCATCATAGGGGTGCTCACCCATTGTTGGCTGAATCCGAAGGAAGTTTAAGATAAGCAGTCGGGGTTGTTTCCCTGATATATTTTTTGATGCCGTCAACGATGGCTTCGCACAACCGTTGCTGGTATTTGGGATTAATCAATCTTTTGCACTCTCTTGGGTTGCTGATGAAGGAAGTCTCGACCAATACGGCCGGCATTTGGGCGCCGAGAAGCACGTAGAACGGCGCCTGTTTGACACCTTTGTCATTGATACGACTGTAACGGCGGCTTTTCAAAATACTGATCATGGCCCCCTGAACATGGCTGGCCAAGCGGCTGGATTCGTTTATTTTAGCATTTTGAACTAAGTCAAACAATATGTTTTGAAGATCACTGATATTCTTGGTGGATGTGGCATTCTCTATGGCCGCCACCCGGATGGCCTCATCATCCGTAGCCAGGTTCAGAAAATAGGTTTCGATACCAAAAACGTTGCGGTCCCGGTGGGAATTGGTGTGAATTGAAATAAATAAATCAGCGCTTTTTGTATTGGCAATCGCCGTGCGTTCTTCCAAGGTCAGGAACTTGTCGCTGTTGCGGGTCAAGAAGACCTGGCACTTCAATTCACGACGAATCATTTTGGCCAGTTTGCGGGAAATTTGAAGCGCAATATCTTTTTCAAAGATGCCTTTCAAGTATCCGGGGGCACCGTAATCCCGACCGCCATGGCCGGGATCTATAACAATCCGGCTGATCCCGAGGGCCAACTGCTTGGCCAGTGCACTGGTGGGAAGCTTGCCGTTCTTTTTCAACGTCACCTTGGATTTTTGTTTTGCCAGTGTTTTCTCGGCGACGGCACCCCAGACATCAATGACGATCCGGAATGGATCCTTTAACGAAAATATTTTATAAGATTTAAAGGATTTGATATCGACCACCACTCTGACGGAGTCATTGGTATATTGTCCGGCACGTGCGTCCATCAGCAAATCGTCATTAATCGGAATTATTTTTTTTATGTTTTCCCCCAACCGGCTATCTTTTAAGTCAACGTAAAGACGCGGGGGTTTTTCGAGGGAGGGATCCTTTTTTAAAAGGTGGTGATCATATGATAATTCCCGGTTTGAATCGATGACGAGTCGGGTGTAATTCGGGTTGGACCAAAAGCGCAAATCTTGGATTTTCCCCAGGCCGGTGTTGTAAGAGCGATTCTTTTGAGACCGGTCCTGTTCATCAATGGGCGTTGTTTTGGCTAAGGCATCGATCATATTCGCGATATCATCTTTTCTCCGGTTCGGTTCGGTTTTGACCCAAGCGGGCATGGTATCGATGAGCGATAAGGCTTTCATTTTATAGCGGCTTTGCGGATATTGATCGATGATCTGCATATACTTTTCATAGCCGCTATGCAAATCGGAGTTTCGATTCGAGTATTGGTAAAGGTCAGCATACAATTTGCCCGCCATATACAAACCGGCAGCTGCATACCCACTATCGGGATATTTGCGATAAACGGAATGAAATTTATCGATACACCGCAGCCAGTTGTCACGGTATTTCATTTTGCGGCGGCTTTGACGTAATTTATTGTAACAGGATTCGGCCTTGAAATAGTCATCTTCAGACGTGTTCCCACCGTCTTGGATGGATTTCTTCTTGGCAGTCTTCCTTTTCAGCATCCCGGCCGATGACAATTTTTGAATTTCAGCGGTGGCTTTCCCCCGATAACGGCTACCTGGAAATCGCCTGACAATTCGTTCAAAGATATCACGGGCTTCCCTAAAATCAGATTTTTTACCGGATCGTTTCGCCAACTCCTGGTAGAGCTTTGCGGATCTAAAAAGCCCGGCTGCAGCCCAGGCACCAGAAGGATCCAGACGATAAACCCGCTGAAATTTATCGATGCACCCCAGCCAGTTGTGACGATATTTCATTTTGTGAGAAGAATGACGCAGTTCCTTATAGCAGACTTCTGCTTGACCATATACCTGTCGGGGTGTCAAGGCCTGGGAAACGTCACACCAGAAGAGAAGGGTTGGGATACACCATAATAGGGTGAATGTTATATTGAGTGGTTTTGGAAACATACTTAAGAACTGTTTCACAGCCGTCAGCTTTTCAATTTCTCCTGCAGTTCATCTAAAAAATTCAAGGCTTCCAGCGGCGTCATTCTTGATATGTCGGCAGTGCTCAACATGTCAATGACCGGGTTCTCGGTTTGGCGAAAAAGATCAAGCTGCACCGGACCACGCTTAACGTCTGCCTCCTTTCGAAATAAAAAGGCTGACCCTGTAGAATCGTAATTCCCCTGCTCGATATTGTAAAGGATCTTTTTGGCACGCAGGATCACTGCCGGCGGGATTCCGGCAAGCCGGGCCACCTGAATGCCATAGCTGCGGTTGGTGCCACCTTCCACTAGTTTTCGTAAAAAGATAATTTCATCGTTCCACTCTTTGACCACGATGTTAAAGTTTTTTACTCGCGGCTTTGTTTGAGAGAGTTCAGTTAGTTCGTGGTAATGGGTGGCAAAAAGGGTTTTGACGCCCCGATCGTTTAGGTCGTGCAGATACTCTGCCACCGCCCATGCAATGCTCAGTCCATCGAAGGTACTGGTGCCACGGCCGATTTCGTCCATGATAATCAGACTTTTTTCAGTGGCATTGTTGAGTATGTTGGCCGTTTCTTCCATTTCTACCATGAAGGTGCTCTGACCGTGAGAAAGATTGTCAAGGGCGCCGACACGGGTAAAAATTCTGTCGGTAATACTGATCGAAGCATTGGCGGCAGGAACAAAAGACCCCATTTGGGCCATAATGACCACCAGCGCCACTTGCCGTAGCACGGTTGATTTTCCGGCCATGTTCGGGCCCGTTATGATCAATAACTGGTTGTCCTGATCATCCAACTTGACGGTATTGGGGACGAACCGTTCGCCGGTAATCATTTTTTCCACCACCGGGTGGCGGCCGTCTTCAATGTGGATGCAGCCATCGGTAGTCATTTCCGGTCGGTGAAAATCATTATGATCAGCGATTTCAGCAAGATCCATCAAACAGTCAATCCGTGCTAAAAACCGGGCGACTTTCTGTATATGCTGGTGGTTATCAACAACTTGATCCCGAATTTCACAAAAAATCCGGTATTCAAGGGCAGCCCGCTGGTCATCTGCGCCGAGCACTTTCATCTCAAATGATTTTAGCTCTTCGGTGATGTAGCGTTCAGAGTTGACAAGGGTCTGCTTTCGAATATAGTGATCAGGGACGGCGTCAGAACGGGCTTTGGACACCTCCAGAAAATACCCGAAGACCTTGTTAAATCGAACCTTAAGCGTGCTGATACCCGTGGCTTCCTTTTCACGACTTTCCAAACGTGCGAGCCAGTCTTTGGCATCACGACTGATCTGCACCAGCTCGTCCAGTTCTTTCTGGTATCCGGTTTTTATGATACCGCCTTCATGAATCGTCGGTGGTGCATCCTCCCGAATCGAACGCTCGATAAGTTCCACCAGACTCTGGAGGAGGTCCAGACCTGGTGGCGGAAGAAACAGAATCGTGTCTAATTCTGCCAACAATGACCACATGCCCGGAAGTAGTTCCAATGAGCGCTTCAGTGCTGTCAGATCTCTTGCATTCGCCTGCCCCATCACGATTTTACTTCCGATGCGTTCGATGTCATAGACTGACTTCAGTTTTTCGCGAATGCTGCGGCGTAACTGAATATTTTCCTTAACTTCTTGGACCGCATCATGGCGCAAACGGATTGCATCTATGTCAACCAGGGGATAACGCAGCCAATTCGCCAACAAGCGCGCGCCCATTGCCGTGGCAGTACGATCAATGACGCTCAGCAACGTTGCCTTTCGGGTACCTGTGCGGATGTTTTTAAACAACTCGAGATTTTGCCGGCTCAAATCATCGACCATAAGGTAGTTATCCAGCCAATAGGTTTCAATTCGGGTGAGATGCTCGATCCCTTGTTTTTGAGTTTCTCGAACATAATAAACCACTGCCGCGGCGGCGCAGACCGCCGCTTTCATGTTCTCGCAGCCAAACCCCTCAAGTGTGACGGTTTTGAATTGGCCGGTCAGTCGTTCATAGCCTCTTTGGTATTCAAAAACTTTGTTCTCCAGATAAGAAATAGCTACTTCCGACAACACCCTTGTAATATTGGAAAAAATGGCGTCATTCTTCGATGACTCCCCCAGAAGAACCTCGCTCGGCGCTACCCGCCGAATTTCTTCAACAACGGCGGCCGTATCCATTGACTCAGCCACCCTGAAGGTCCCGGTGGATATATCCAAATAGGCGATGCCGAAGGTATCGTTTTTGTAGTCTACCGCGAGAACAAAATTGTTAGCACGTTCATCCAATAACTCATTTTCTACGATCATACCGGGGGTAATTACCCGGACGACATCCCGTTTAACAAGGCCTTTGGCCTTGGCCGGATCCTCGACCTGATCACAAACAGCAACTTTATATCCATGGCGAATCAATTTAGCAATATAACTCCGGGCGGCCCGATGGGGGAACCCGCACATAGGAACCGGAGATTCGTCATTTTTATTGCGTGAAGTCAAGGCGATCTCAAGAAGGGGCGATGCCACCTGAGCATCCTCGAAGAACATTTCATAGAAATCGCCCATTCGATAGAACAGTATCGCATCCGGATACTGCTCCTTAATGGACAGGTACTGTTTTAACATCGGAGTGGACTTAGGTGGGCTCATGGATCAACAGAGGAACTAGAGACAGAATGTCAAGTCTTCAAACCAATTGGAATCCCGGTATGGTGGAATGAACTCGCACTAATTTGATTGAATCATTAGTACATCTAAGACGTTATGATTGCTATTTGCTTTTTTTATCCTTCAAATCCTTGGCGGGGTTTGCATCCTGCCGGTCGGCGGGGTTTTCGACCAGGCGGTCACCGCTAAGCTCTATGATTTCATCGGTACCGGTTTTAGATTCTGCTGCCTGCTGCACCGCTGTCGTTTCTTTCTCTTTTAACGTATTGAGCTCCTTTTGTAGTTCGGCCGCTTCTTTTTCGTGGGACATAATTGTCGCGTTGAGCTTTTTAATGGTCCTCCTGGCCTTGAATCGGGTTGATAAGCCAAAAAGATAGGCAACAACAAGACCGGAGAAAAAGAAAAAAATAAAAACAACTGCAATGGGCAGATTTGGCGGCAGGGCGCCACTAACGACGCCGAGGTTGAGCTGTAGGGCATGATGGGTCATAAAAAAGGCCTGATTCTGAAAAATCACCAATGCAATAATTCCTAAAATAATCACCCAGACAATCAGAGTAGCTTTCTTCATGAATTTTCTCCATTAATTTTTGATGGTTAAACCCAATTTGTTGAAATATGGTTTTAAATTATTATAGGTTGCCTTGATGTGTTCAGGAATGACCCTTACATCTGCAAATACCGTCAGTGCGTTGGTATCTCCAAACCACCTGGGAACAATGTGAAAGTGAAGGTGCTCTTCAACACCCGCTCCCGCCACTTTTCCCAGGTTAAGCCCCACATTGAATCCATCGGGTTTCATGACCTCTTTTAATATCCGAATCGACCGATCCACCGAAGCAAGCAGTTCACCCATTTCAGCTTTGTTGAGTTGATTTAGGCTGGATA
>JASFFJ010000254.1:0-9600 GCA_050124355.1 Desulfobacterales bacterium
ACCCTCACACCGGAAGAACACGCCTGGCTGATAGAAAATCCCCTTATCAAGCTCGCCACCCTGACGAACCAGCCGCCTTTTTCCATGATCGATAATGACGGCAACCACACCGGTATGCTGGCCGACATCTTGACACGTTTGAGCGACGTCATTGGTCAAAAGATAGTGCCTGAGTTGGTGGAAAACATTGTTTCGGATACGCATATGGTGGCCAAGCAAAGCGGTATCTACGGATCCGCTAGCATATTAAATACTTCACGTCATGCAAATGAATATCTGCTCACCGATCCTTATATCATGACCCCTTTTTACATCTATGCCACGACCAAGAATCGCAGCGAAATCCGCCAGCCGGCCGACCTGACCGGAAAACGGGTAGCGGTACCCCGCAACCATAGAGCGGTTGATGAATATCTGACCGGGATCGGTGGTGTGCAGACAATACCCGTCGACACACCGCTGGAGCAGATGCAAAAGGTGGCCTCGGGCGAAGCGGATGCGCTGATCGGTTACTTCACCTATCCTTACCTGGTCAACAAATACCTGATGGTCGATCTGGTAATGACCTTCATCGCCAAGTCGGACCAGGGAATCCACATTGGCGTCAATCCGGAGCACCCCGTGCTGCTCGGCATCCTCAACAAGGCGATCGCCACCCTCGATGACAATACAATCAACACCATCATGGCTAAATGGACCGAGGCATCGCGAGAGGTGGCTACCAGCCTTGAACTGACGCCTGAAGAAAAGGCCTGGCTCAAGGCACACCCGGATGTCACATTCGGTTTCACAGACGCTTTTGAACCATTTCTGATCAAGGGTGTTCGGGGTCAACACACCGGTATTTTAGTAGACTTATTAAAGGAACTGAACTCGCAGTTAGGCACCCAGTTTAAGCTGGAAGTCGACACCTGGCCGGTGATACTGGGAAAGGTAAAAAAAAAGGAAATGGGGGCCGTTTTGGGTGTTGCCCATCGCACGGCCGATGCCTTTGGACTACTGAAAACGGTTCCTTACTATACAGTCTACCCTGCCTTTTTTGCCCGCGAAGATGCGCTCTTTACCATAAATAGTTTGGATGATTTACGCGGCAAATCTGTTGCTATTCTGGACAAGGCCAATGTAATGGAAAGCATCCTTGAACCTTATGGGTCCGACGTCAACATATTGCGCTTACCCGATAACCGGACACCCTTGCAAATGGTTTTTGACGGGAAGGTGGACCTCGCATTTGGGTTGAGCATCCATGCTTACTACATAAATAAATACGGTCTGGTCGGTGTGAAGCCGGTCCACACCTTGTTGGAAAGACCTTCAAACGTTGGTATGGCCGTTCGGACAGACTGGCCGGAACTGGTATCCATTCTAAATAAATGGATTACCATTTTTTCAGAAAAAGAGATCGGTGCGCTTATCAGACGCTGGATAGACATGCCTGTTCGGGGAAAAACAATCGAACTGACAGATGAGGAAAAGGATTGGCTTGCACAAATCCGAATGGTTCGGGTACGGATTGCCGACTGGCCACCCTACCAGATTGTCAAAGACGATCAATCGCCACAGGGAATTGTCATTGAGTATCTAAAGCTGATCGGAGAAAGGACCGGAATAAAGTTTAAATATGAAGTGACCGACAAACCGTTTGCCAAATTCCTCGAAAGCATCAAACAGCGCGGTGGACCCGACATGACCGCGTTGATCGTGCCGACAGCACGGCGTGAACAGTTTTTATCTTTTTCAGAGACCTATATCGCCTCCCCTTATGTTATCTTCACACGAAAACAGGATAATCCGATCCTGGATATCAGCGGCCTGACCGGGAAGACGCTCGCAGTCCCGCGAGGATTTTTCGTGCAGGAACAACTGGATAAGGAGTATCCCGAAATCAGGCAGGTGCTGTACGATTCGGACGAGAAAGCCCTGCAAGCCGTGGCAACCGGGCAGGCGGATGCCTTTATTGGCAACCTGACTGTGGCCAGCCATATTATACATAGGCGGGGATTTTCCCATCTTCGGGTCGCCGCCGCCAGCCCTTATGGAGAGCAGGCCCTCTCCATGGGAAACCGCAAGGACTGGCCGGAACTGACTTCAATCATTAACAAGGCGCTGGCGAGCATCACCGAGGAAGAGAAAACCGCCATCAGAAACAAGTACCTTGCAATAAAATACGAACAAGGGCTAGACAAAGCAGAGGTGTTGAAATGGGTATCAATTGTCGGGGGGTCGACGCTGGGTATTGTGCTCATATTTTTATTCTGGAACAGACGGCTGGTTACAGAAACCTCCAAACGGAAAGAAGCTGAAGAAAGATTGCTCCACACCTTTAATAACATGCCGATCGCAGCCGTCATGATTGATAAAGACAACAGCATGTATCTCCACAACAAGCGTTTCCTCGAACTATTCGGATACACCCTTGAAGACATACCCCATCTGGATAATTGGTGGGTCAAGGCCTATCCCGATGAGCAGTATCGCCAATGGGTCATCGATACATGGAATGCCTGCCTGCAGCGCTCTATAGAAACCGGGGAAAATATCGAAGCCAAGGAATACAAGGTGACATGCAAAAACGGAGATGTGCGTGATATGGAAATCTCCGGTCACTTTTTGGGGGACAGGTACCTGGCGACTTTGATCGACAATACCGAGCGTAACCGCGCAAATGAGGAGCTGCTAAAGGCCAAAGAGGTCGCCGAGGCCGCCAACCAGGCCAAGTCTATCTTCCTGGCTAACATGTCTCACGAGCTGCGCACGCCGCTCAACGCCATCCTCGGCTTCTCCGGTATGCTGGCCGGGGAACAAAACGCCACCGGCGATCAACAGGAGAAGCTGGCCATCATCAACCGCAGCGGCCAGCACCTGCTAAGCATGATCAACGACGTATTGGATCTCTCCAAGATCGAAGCGGGAAGCGACGAGCTGCAGGAGCATCCTTTCGATCTGTTTGCCTTGATCGAGGAAGTTAGCGTGATGATCCAATCACGCGCGACCGAAAAGGGGCTCTCGGTGGTCGTGGAAGCAGGAAATGTACGCATTCCATACGTAAAGTCCGATGTGGGGAAACTGCGCCAGATCCTCATCAACCTATTCGGCAACGCGGTCAAGTTCACCGATGAAGGTGGGGTGACCATTCGATCTAGCAGCGTACCGATCCCGCAAGCGCCGAACCGATGCCACATCGTGATTGAAGTCGAGGACACCGGTCCGGGCATTGAGCCGACCCGAGAAGGTAAAATCTTTGAACCCTTCGTGCAAGAAATCGATGCGGCCGTGCGCAAAGGCACGGGTCTGGGGCTGTCGATCTGTAAAAAGTATGCTGAATTTATGGGCGGCACCATCGAAGTGGAGAGTGCATTGGGGAAAGGGTCTCTTTTCCGGGTGCGATTGCCGGCTAAAATCGCCCAAGCGGCGGATGTCAGGACATCCGCTGACGACACGCCGAGGGTCATCGGCCTGGCCCCGACAGAAAAAACCTGGCGGATCCTTGTGGCAGATGACAACCAGGATAACCTGCTCTTGCTAAAATCCTTGCTGGAAAAAATCGGTTTTTTTGTCCTGGAAACCAAAAACGGCCAAGAGGCAGTGGCGGCGTTCAAAAATGAGTCGCCTGATTTCATCTGGATGGACATGCGCATGCCGGTCATGGACGGGTATGAAGCCACAAGGCGAATTCGGAAGTGGGAAGCCAGAGGTCAGAAGGCAGAAGTCAGAAGTCAAAAGTCAGAGGACCCGTCTGCGCCTGATTGCTTCGCCGCGGCAAGCAAAGAACAAAAGACAGATGTCGAAACTCAAAACTCAAGTATCCAAGATCCAGCATCGAGCATCGAGCATCCAGCATCGAGTGACCAGAGACCAGTACCCATCATCGCCATCACTGCCAGCGCTTTCCGCGAGCAGCGCCAGGAGATCCTGGCGGCAGGCTGCAACGACATGATAACCAAACCGTTTCAAGCGCACCAGATCTTTGAGGTGATGGCCCGGTTTCTGGATATTGAGTACATCTATGAACCTGTAAGCGAAGCAACACTTGCCCGGGGGCGTGAAGTAGAACTCACCGCCGCCATGTTGGCCGATCTTCCAGACGAATTGTTGCAGGAATTGCGTGGGGCAACTCTGTCACTGAACAGGGAGGCTGCCCTCGAGGTGATTGCGCGCATTGCCGACCATGCTCCTGAAGTGGCGACAGGCCTTAAGAAACTTGTTGACAACTATCGGATGGCTGAGCTGCAGGATCTGCTGGGAGAGGCAGACTGAGGTTCCAGGTTCAGCGTTCCCCGTTCAGGGTTCCCGCCTGCGCTTTGCCGACCTTCGGCGCGACAAGCAGGTGTCAGGTGTCGGGTGTCAGGTGTCAGGTGTCAGTGTTCAGGTTTCGGGTTTCAGGAGGAAGAGAGGTGTCAGGTGTCAGGTGTCAGGACAAAGAGAGGTTTCGGGTGTCGGGAAGAGGGAGGTGTCAGCCCGCCCCGGCCTCCGGCTCCGCTTCCAGCCCGTAGGGCTTAGAGGCCGGAGGGTAGATCCTACGCCTCGGAGAGTGCAATATGACGGATTGCTAATGTTCATTGCAAGAGATCCCCATAAGGCCTTAACCTCCAGATTCATGCAAAATTAGGTCTGGGCCAGGAGTTTCCGAACAAAGAGAGGTACCATCTCAGCTGCTGCAAGCGGGAGCTGCTTTGGGAATTAGCTGAAATGGAATTAAAATCTGGATCTAATTCCTAACAATACTTAAGGAGATAGCATTTCCATGTTAATGAGGTTTCAGCACGGCAGTTACTGACACCCGACACCCGAAACCGTATTTCGAACCCTTAACCCATAACGAAAAATACCCATGCCTACCAACCAAAATCCGATAAATGCCGCTGGCGACATCCCCGCCGACATTCTCATCGTCGATGATGAGATTCCCAACTTAAAGCTATTGTCCGAAATGCTTGGCAGGGAAGGAATATACGGGATATAACGTTGGTGACAAAGTTGACTAACTCACAATACTAATGTTCTTGGTTTTTCCCATAACTATTTAGACTTAAGTAAAATTTAAGGAGGCCCGACAGGTTATTTCAGGCTTGCCGGATTTTTATGTCACGATGCCGTTTCTTGCACAATCCGTTCAGCTAAATAAATTTTAATAAGTGATTGATAAGGCACATCATTTTTGTTTGCCAATGATTTCAATTCTTCGAGCATCGTTTCTGGCAGTCTAATTGATATCGTTTTGGTACTTGGTTTTAATTTAGGAAAAGGTGCGTTAATTACCTCGACTTTATTCCAATTAACATATTCTTCAGAGCTATGGGTATCCCAAAACTCTCTTTCTTCTTGCTCTGTTTTGAAGTTAGGTAGTTTTTTTCTTTTCATATCTTTTGTACCTTCTTTTTTCATTAGGTTCCATGTCTCTCGCTGATATAACCCTAATCAAATTAGTTCTAACTGTGAAAACCATGAAAATCTTTCTTTGCTTATTTGTTTTTCCATAAGCTATAAATCGCTTTTCATCTTGAGAATGCTTAATATCATCGGTGATTGCAATGGGTCTATTAAAGAAGACCTCTTCACACTCTGCTTTTGTAACATTGTGTTTATGCCAATTTTTGAAAGAATTATTTCTATCCCATTGGAATCCTGTGCATTCTTTTAAAATATCGTATTTACTAATCATCAATATTGTATATAATCATAGTGTACAAAAATCAAGATAAAAAATTTATCCAAAACAGACAGATACGTAGACACTCTGAAAAAAGTCTGGGAAAAATAAGGACCGGGACAGAATGCGGCGCACACAGCATTAAGCGATTATAAGAAGGTGTATCCAAACTTGTCGATGGGTTTAATTTCTACAGATCAGAAATGATGGCCGAACCGCTGACCAATCGCGAGCTTGACGTTTTGGAGCTTCTGGCCCGGCGGCTGAGCAACAAAGAAATCGCCGAAAAACTGTTCATTTCAACAACCGCCGTCAAAGGGCACCTGCAGAACATCTACGGCAAGCTAGACGTCAGCAAACGCCGAGAGGCGGTGGAGAAGGCCAAGAACATTGGGATACTTTGAATTGAATTATAGAACATATGAATAAAAAAAATCTTGACATAAGTAAATATCGTTTTTATTAAACGAATATGATTGATAAAAAACGCAATTTGGAAACTAAGATTAACAATTTGATGCGCTATTTTCCGGTTGTCATCATCCTTGGTGTTCGGCAATGCGGCAAAACCACCCTAGCTAAATTGTTGAGGCCCAACTGGGAATATTTTGATCTTGAGCGTAGCAGGGATTTTGATTTTGTCACCCGGGATTTTGAATTCTTTATAAAAGAACACCCGCATTCAATAATAATTGATGAGGCCCAACGACATCCTGCCCTGTTTCAAGAATTGCGCGGCGTTGTTGATCGCGACAGAAAAAATAAGAATCGGTTTTTATTAACCGGCTCCAGCTCTCTCGATCTGATAAAGAATGTCTCGGAGAGCCTGGCGGGTCGGGTAGGACTGGTTGAGCTGGGAACATTTAAGGCCAATGAGACATATGCAATCGGGTTGCCCGGCTTTTATGCAATTTTTAGTAGGGATTTAAATCGTACCACCATAGATTTCCTGAAGGGTCTTGAGCCAGAGATATCTCATGATCAATTGATGCAGGTCTTTTTAAGAGGGGGATACCCCGAGCCTGTGTTAGAGAAAGACGATCGGTTTTATGATGCCTGGATGGAAAACTACATACAAACCTACATTCAAAGAGATATCAGAACGCTTTTTCCACGGCTGGATCTCATAAAATACCAACGATTTATTTCTATGCTTTCTGCGCTTAGCGGAACGATTATAAATCGTTCACAGGTCGGAAGATCTCTGGATATCTCCGAAAAGGCGATTCGGGATTATCTGCAAATTGCCGAAGGCAGTTATATCTGGAGAATCGTTCCCAGTTATGAAAAAAGCCCAAGCAAGTCAATGGTTAAAATGCCAAAGGGCAATATTCGAGATAGCGGACTGGCCCATTATATCCAGGGTATTACCCAACGGAAACAGCTCCCGAATTATCCCCATGTGGGTACCGCATTTGAGGCTTTTATTTCCGAAGAAATTATTAAAGGAATTCAAGCAACCGAAATTGTAAACTGGAACTATTACTATTTTCGGACCAGAAATGGCGCTGAAATAGATTTGATACTGGTAGGGCCGTTCGGAACCCTGCCGATCGAAATAAAATTCGGCAGCATGATTAAACAACGTCAGATACAAGCACTGAAAAACTTTGTCTATAAAAACAACCTTCCTTTGGGAATAGTGATCAACAATAGCGACGATGTCCAGTTGGTCGCGGACCGAATACTTCAGCTACCCGCAACCTATATTTGATTTAATCCGTCAAGTAATCTCAATTAACTTAATCAACCTTTAACCCTAAACCCAGAACCCCGAACGGTAAATACCCATGCCTACCGATCAAAATTCGATAAATCTTGCTGGCGACATCCCCGCCGACATCCTCATCGTTGATGATGAAATCCCCAACCTGCAGCTGCTTTCCGAACTGCTTAGCCGGGAAGGTCACCAGGTGCGTCCGGCCAATAACCCCCAACTGGCCATCAACTCGGCCCTGGCGCAACCCCCTAAACTGATCCTGCTGGATGTCAGGATGCCGGAGATAGATGGCTTTGAAGTATGTAAACGGCTGAAACATGATGAGCGGACGCGTGACATCCCGATAATTTTCATCAGCGCGCTGCAAGAGGCTGAGGATAAAGTCCGGGGTTTCGAGGTCGGGGGCATAGATTTTATCACCAAGCCGTTTCAGGAACAGGAAGTCCTGGCCCGAGTGCGAACGCATCTGGAACTGCGCAACATGCAGCTGAACCTGGCAGAGCTGGTCGACAAGCGCACGGATGAGCTCGCCAGAAGCGAAGCCAAGTATCGTGGTTTGGTTGAAAATTCCTTGGTCGGGGTTTTTACCATAACAATTGATGGCCGATTTACATATGTCAACGACGCCATGGCCCGGATGTTCGACTTTGACAACCCGGAACAAATGATAGCCCGGGGGTCCATTGAACGCTGGCGTGATCAAAAAAATCGTAAACGGATGCTGGCCGGACTTCAGCAGCACGGTATCGTAACGAATTTTAGAGCGGAAGCCAACACCAAAACCGACCGGCATCTCCACGTCCTTTTTTCGGCCAAACAGGTTGGCAATGATATTGTTGGGATGGTGATGGATATCACCGAATTGCAGGAAGCCTATGCTGAAATCAAGCAGCTGCAAATTCAGCTTGAGGCTGAAAGTGCCTACCTGCAGGAAGAGATCAAGCTGGAGCATAACTTTGAAAATATCATCGGGCAGAGCGAAGCGCTGAAATATGTGTTGCATCGGGTTGAGATGGTAGCCCCCCAGGATTCCTCGGTGATTCTTCTGGGGGAAACCGGAACGGGTAAAGAGCTCATTGCGCGGGCGCTTCATCAACTGAGTTCCCGCAACAGACGACCTTTATTGAAGGTGAACTGCGCCGCCCTGCCCGCTGAATTGATTGAAAGCGAGCTGTTCGGCCGTGAAAAGGGGGCCTTTACCGGGGCAACGACGACCCAGGTCGGACGCTTTGAACTGGCCAACAAGTCAACGCTTTTTCTGGACGAGATCGGCGAGTTGCCGATCGAGCTCCAGGCAAAACTATTGCGTGTGCTTGAAAGCGGTGAGTTTGAAAGGCTGGGAAGTCCCCGCACGTTGCATTCCGATGTCCGCATCATTACCGCCACCAATCGGGATCTTGAAGAAGCGGTGCGTAAAAAACGCTTCAGAGAGGATCTGTGGTACCGGTTGAAGATTTTCCCGATTACAATACCGCCGCTGCGGGATCGAACCGAGGATATTCCGCTGCTGGTCGATCACTTCGTTCAACTTTTCTCAAGGAAAATGGGTAAAAAAGCAGCATCCTTGAAAATCACCATGTCTTCAATGCAGGCCTTACAATCCTATGCCTGGCCCGGTAACGTCAGGGAATTGGAACATGTCGTTGAAAGTGCCTTGATTACCTGCCAAAAAAATAAACTGCACTTTGATCTCCCCAAAACTGCGGCTGCGGCGACAAGCAAACACAAAACCTTTGAAGAAATGGAACGGGAATATATCCTCGACGTTTTGAAAACGACGAACTGGAAGATCAAGGGCAAAGACAGCGCCTCTGCCATTCTGGGGCTGCCTCCCAGCACGTTGCGGCACCGAATCAAGAAACTTGGTCTGAAAAAGCCCTAGTACGGACAAGCCGGTCGCCACGTGGCGGTCAGTATTCCCAAATTTTTCAGGCTTTGGCCTCGGATACGTTGATCTTCTCACCGCTCAAGCGATCCCGCAGTGTCAGTTCCGCCCTTCTTTCCACTTTATCCAGGGGCACGAGGAAGCTCGGTAGAACGAAGACGGGTCCACCTTCCCCATTCGACGTTTCAGGCCTCATTTTCCTATGACGTTGACAATTTGGTCGCAATACCCTATCATTCAGCCTAAAAAGGAGATTCAACCCATGGCAAAGACAACCGTAGAAATCCCCGATGAGCGGCTAGCTGAACTGGAATCATATAAAGAAAAATTGGGCGAACTCCTGCT
>JASFFJ010000255.1:0-9581 GCA_050124355.1 Desulfobacterales bacterium
GCGGGATAAGCATCCACGCCGGCGTGTTTCAAACCCCGGTAAAGAAGATCCCCTTGGGTCGCAAGTCCTCCGGGAGACGGAGGATAATCATATAACACAAGTACTTTCATAACTCCCCCTTTTTATAGCGGTTTTCATGGTGGCAGCGTCTTTCGAAAACCCTCGACCGATGAACAGGCCTTGAATTCAAAAACGTCAACGTCAAAACCGTAGATTTCGTGAATGATCCTTCGCTTTTCCTGCCAGTGCTGCTGCAATAGGGGCAGCTCCCATTCGGTTGCGGCAGAAGGCCGGGTAATGCCGGTCAGCGGATCCGAATCATACGAAAATGTCCACAGCTCGCCGCAGCGCAGCAGGCCGACTGTAAAAAGCCGGCAGACTTCCTGATGAATCTGGATGTGGCGGAGATGCCCGTATTCCCCGTTGGCGCCGTGGGTAAAAACCCGCCACCAGTGAACATCCCCCAGTCGGTCTAAAATTTTTTCGCCGATATCGATGTCAGGTCGAATGGCCGCCGGGGGCGAACTATCATCCAAGTCGGTGATGATGGCGGTCGCATGCAGATGATCTGCAACTTTCTCAAAGCGAGGCCGGCGGTCCGAATCGGTAGCACGGCAGAGGCTCATGATCGTGACCTTCCAGTGGGGATGTGTCAGCAGCAGGCCGCCGCACCAAATGATTTCATCATCAGGATGGGCCACAATTACGGCAACTTTCTTTTGAACGGGCGATATGGTATCCAGGTTATTCAATTCGAGTTGTTTTCGGTATTCCAAAGGATAAATAATTCTATTCCAGGTACTTCGTAAATACCAGCCTTCAATCTTGCTAGCAGCGTGTCATTTTCCAGGACTCGGACTCGCGGGTCAGAAGCGAGGCGGCCCCTGGATCGAGATAGATTGAAACACTCGGATGATCCTGCAGAAAACTCGCTGCAACCTGATTTGAAGGCGGCCCCTCAATGGTACACCGCACGATGGGCGCCTTATGCTTCCCGAATGCAAGCAGCAATATGCTGCGGGCCTTCAGGATGGTTCCAATGCCCATGGTGATGGCATAATGGGGAACGTTTGCTTCACCTTGAAAATCCGCGGCCGCATCGAGACGTGTAATCCTGTCGAGGCGAACGCGCCGCGTTTTACTGTCCTTGACGGATCCCGGCTCATTGAATCCGATATGACCGGTGCGTCCGATTCCCAGTATCTGAATGTCGATCCCGCCGACGCCCTCAATTTTTTCCTCATACAACCGGCAGTAATTCTCCAGCTCTTGTTCCGAAACCATGCCGTCCGGTATGTGGATGTTTTCCGGCATGATATTAAGATACTTGAACAGATGTTCCTGCATGAAACGGTGGTAGCTTTGCGGCGCATCCGGTTTGATCGGCCAGTACTCATCCAGGTTGAAAGTTATCACCCTCGATAAATCAAGACCATTATCCTTATGCTTTCTGATTAGTTCATGATAAAGCGCTGTTGGTGTCTTTCCGGTCGCAAGCCCGAGAATGGTTGCCTTTTCTATGCGGTTGTGCTTTTGAATCAGGGAAGCAATTGTCTCAGCAGCCGCCAAAGACGCTGTGCATTGATCAGGATATAGTTCCAAGACCATTCGCTTTCGATTTTTCATGGCGCGCTCCTGTTTGATTGCAAAGCGGTTTGCAGAGAAATACCGTTAAAATCGGTAAAACCAACCCGACGATAGTGACCATGATCATCAGCATGCCAATTCATCATATTGACCGCGTTCGATCACAAAGATTTTTATTGATGTACTCGGTCGCCAGATTACTGGCTGATAGCGCCAGGTTGGTAAAGGCGGCCATCACGGCAAATTAGGTGGCCTTCTGGCTTCTGGGTGCTTCTCTGGCGATCCAGGCCAGCATCGGCACCATGGCAACCTGGCCCATAGGTGAGTCGGCCATCGTGTCGATGACGGCGATCGTCCGGGCACCGAAACCAAGCTTCGTCTGGGTCCATTCGTGCAGGCCGTAAAACATGCCGATAAACGGCAGTAGCATCACGGTACTGTAGATCGAAAGAAAAACAACCAGATGTCCCAGGGGCATTTTCAGTGCCCACGGCAAGCCGGCCCAGAAAGCCAGCCCAGCTAAAAATGCCGCCGATAATCCGAGCTTGTCTTTGATGAAAAAAGTTTCGATGATGCCGGTAAATCCCGCAACACCGGCTGCCAGATACACCATGAGCGGCGGGAGGTAGCTCCAGCGCATCTCTTTGAAGATCCCGAGAAAATCAGCGATAAACCACTTCCACAACTTGGGGATGACGAAATCAGTCTTATAGCTTTTCATTGTGTTGTTCGATCACGTCACAAGCGCGGAGTCCTCTTGATCAATCCGCCGGACTTGTGAACGCAACAGCCGCAGAAGATAACGCTGGGCAAGAAGGTCGGAGCTAACCATTCCCAGGACTTTGCCATCCGCCACTACCGGCATAGCGGAAAATTGATTTTGTTCCAACTCGGTCACCATATCAAGGATACTGCAACCGGGCGCTGCCGAAATTGCATCGCGAGTCATGATCATTTCCACGCTCTGCTCGCAAGCGCCATCGGCAACGGCCCGTGTCATGTCCCAGGTTGTAACCACTCCGGCAAGCATGTCGTCCTCGGTCAGCACGGCAATGATGTTGCTCTGCGTTTTTACTATCAGATCGGCAGCCTCCTGTACTTTGGAATGGATTCCGATGGTCGGCATCGGGTCCATGATGTCTTTGGCAGTGCGTTCGCTTTCTTTTGTCGTCAGACGTTGGAGACTGATACGTTCAGCGGCCTGGCCGGGCAGTAATTCGGTGTTGGCGGATAGCAAATCAACTAGCTCCGTCATATTGCGTCGAATCGACCGATCCCGGTGTACGTTCCCCGCTTCCAAACGCTTGGCGGAGAGTTTGGAAAATTCCACCTCATTTTCCGCAAGCCAGGTTTCCACCGCCGAGCGGTTGCCGACGATCTCAGGCGGTATCTGAAGATGTGCAGGGGTCGCAACGAGATGTTCCTGGGCGGCGAAGATAACACCCCCTGAATTGACCAAATAGTCATTTGCGATTATCACACCCTTGCGTCGATAGACGGCCCGTTCCATGCGGGTTCGTGCTGCCTTGCGATTTGGGTCCGGCGAGTAGGTATTGGCGCCTTCAATAATCATGGACCAATTTCCCATCTTTTCCACGTTCATTGAACACGCTTCAGAGGGATGGGTGCCCAGGTAATTAAATGCCGGCGCAGCCGGTATAAAGCAAAAAGCCGACTCTCGCAGCAAGTTGTCGGCAGCGGTTGAGAATTTGGTGGAATGGCGGTGACCTTGTGCGGCAACCTCTGTTTCATAGTAACGGCGGGTCACCCGACCATGCTGTTTGGCAGTGCGAAGAAGTTTATCTAGCGGCAAGCCGGACGGGTCATAGAGGTAACCATCAAGATCGCTGATACCGATGACCTTTGCTGCGGGAAATCTGTCGACCAGCTGCCGTGCCGCGTGAGCTCCGACAGCGCCAAACCCCTGGATGATTACCGTCAGCTCTTCTGTGGCCGGCACCTTCAATTGACCAAACTGGGGCAGAACGGTCAGGCGCGGCATGACCTCCAACAACCTTTCCAGGGCAATCACCAAACCGCCGGCGGCCGCTCCGACGGCATCAATTTGATTTCCTCCCATGTCGACGGGCTTTGAAACGGCACTGTCGATACCATTTTCGATGGCAATCGTTTTCATGTCGGCGTCATTGGTGCCGACGTCCGGGCCGGGCACATATATATGGCGGTACCGGCGAATCAGACGGGCAAATCTTCTGACAATTTCCATGTGCTCTTCAGTAGACGTATCAATTTTGGCCACAATACCGGCTTTGCCGCCGCCATAATGCAGATCGGCGGCCGCATTTTTAAGCGTCATACCCCGCGCCAGGTTGTGAATGTCCGCCGGCGTAATATCGGGTAGCATTCGAATGCCGCCCATGGCGGGGCTTCCCATCGCCAGATTATCCACTACCAGATAACCACCGACTTCCAAAGAAGAGGCTTCGTCCCAGATACAGGCAACAAGACGCGGCCCCAGTTTGTCGCAGCTAATTCCCAACCGAGAAAGTAGCTGCGCGTCCGAATAGCCGAATTCCAAAAAACATCTGCCGTTCTTCCGTCGGGTTCGGTTTTTCATGGCGGCTTCCGGAATGTACTCCCTAAGGTATTCTTCCATGCTCTGAGGTATCATCTATGCGTTGCTCCTTTTGGTTTTTATGTCAGTGCATTGAGAACCAATTGGCTTTGGCTTAAACCATTTATCCAGACTTCAATCTATTCAGGCCACCGTGACCGGACGATAAAAAGGGGACGATCTACCCGGTTTAAAATCCCAATTGATCAACTTAAACGTTGCCACAAATTTGCCGAGACTGCCATTAGAAAAACCGTAACATCGATGCAAACATTTTGAACCTTTTTGACTATAGCAGCGACTTTAAGCTCAGCTTTGGACTAAAGAATCTCGTTGGCAGCAATCACATCGTCCGGGTTGCCCTTGACGCCGTCGATTCACCCTAATTGGTCCAGCGAGGTGATAAGGGTAGTTATCGATCCGATGGTTCCAACCCTCTACGGTACAATTAGGAAAGCAAAGCAAATGCCACTTTGAAAAATTTCACCTGTCAACACTCGTCTGCGTAAATATTCAATTCGTAAGGCTGCATTTTGATATAAATATCAGAGACTTTTTACATCGGATGGAATTGTTTTTTTTTCTAAAAGACCATAATTTTTTTCTAGCGTTTTAGCCGAATAATAAATCCGAAGTGATGGACTTTTAGATAATCAGATAATTTAGTTCTGCTTTTTAATTGCAATCAGAACTGGAAGTTCTGCATCTTAAGGTAGCCAAAACTTATCAATCAACTCCAGTCTCCATTTATCCCTCGCTGAATCGGTTTTTATCAGCAGTTTTCTATGAATAGCAGGTATATAGCGCCTTTCATT
Organism: Desulfobacterales bacterium; assembly: GCA_050124355.1. Classification (GTDB taxonomy): domain Bacteria; phylum Desulfobacterota; class Desulfobacteria; order Desulfobacterales; family JAFDCJ01; genus JAFDCJ01. The sequence goes on from JASFFJ010000255.1 coordinate 4,978, forward strand.
TCTTATTTGGCACAACTGTTGCTCCATATTCTTATAAGGATTTCAAGCATAGAGTGCATCCAGCTGAGTATTATTTCGGCACCAAGATACTGAAAAATGGAAGGAAATTAAAAATGTATAAAACAATTCTGGTCCCCCTAGACGGTTCAAAAAGGGCTGAGAGGATACTTCCGCATGTCGAAGAATTGGCCAATCGATACAGGGCCAAGGTTATATTTGTTAGTGCCAGGGAATTCATCTTTGCCGCAGGAGTCGAGGGGTCATTTATCGAATTCAACAAAAAAGATTTCGATGCTCAGACGAAAGAAGCCGAATCTTACCTGAAAAAAATTTCAGAAAAATTTCGTAGAAAAGACATCAAAACTAAAACCGTGGTTGTGAATGGTCCGGCCGTAGAAAGGATTATCCAGATCGCCGATAAGGAAAATGCCGACCTCATTGCAATGACAAGCCATGGCGAAGGTGGAATCGGCCGTGTATTTTACGGCAGCGTTGCAGCCGGTGTTCTCAACCGGATTGACCGTCCCCTGCTTGTGATTCGGTCCCGCAAGGAATAATGGCAGATGGATTGAGTACACAAGTGATTTTTTGGCCATGCTTCCGGGGAGAGTTCATTGGATGATCCAATAGTCGTCTCCACCCCAAAACTAATATTTTTAAATGGCTGGCATCCGCAATGATGGAAATTAGTCAAAAAATTGCTGTCACCGGCATCATCATGCCGAATAATTGGGATGAAAACGGTAAGGTCATTGAAATAGCCCTCTACACGAATACTGAAGACCTCTATACAGTGGAGCAAAACAGTTTGACTCAGGAATTAATCAAATTCATGCATACGAGGGTTGAAATCAGGGGCAAAATTAGAAAACACCCGGATGGAAAGAAATCAATCGCTGTCCAAAAATATATGGTACTAGAAGAAATTATTGACGAAGAAATGAATACACACTGAAAGGAGGAAACCATGCCGTCCTATGAATTTCTTTGTGAAAAATGTAAAAATCAGTATACGCTGCAGTTAAGCTTGGCAGAATACGAAAAAAAGAAATACGCATGTCCCAAATGCAAGAGTCGGAAGGTCAAACAACAAATAACGACATTTCAAACGCAAACATCGCGTAAAAGCTAGTTAAAACAGCGACCACCAGCAGAGCATCGTCTCGGTTCCTTCCAGGGTCCATCCTCATACCCCAACTCTTTTGGTGGTCGCTGATTTTGGACCACCTATCCGACTTCCTCAAATTCGGCATCAACAACTTTTTCTTCAGCATTTGATTTCGGTCGGCCTGCCGTTTCCCTATTATTCTGCTGTTGGGCACCGGCGGTCGATTGCCGATACAATTTTTCAGCCAGCTTATGGGAGATCTGGGTCAGATCTTCCTTCCGACGGTTGATCTCGGTGATGTTATCACCCGCCATGGCCTCTTTAAGTTCCAGTATGGCGTTTTCTGTTTCCTGGCGCGTTGCCGGGTCCAGTTTTTGCCCGAATTCCTTCAAAGACTTTTCCGTCGAATAGATCAATGTATCTGCGGAATTTTGGGCTTCCGACAGTGATTTTTTCTTTTTATCCTCATCGGCATGCAATTCGGCATCCTTTATCAGCTGGTCAATCTCCTCTTTTGAAAGGCCGCTGGAGGCCGTAATGCGGATGGATTGCGCTTTTCCGGTGGCGTTGTCTTTGGCTGAGACATCCACAATTCCGTTGGCATCAATGTCAAAGGTAACTTCGATCTGAGGAACACCACGCGGTGCGGGAGGTATACCAATCAATTCAAAGCGTCCCAAGGTTTTATTGCCGGGCACCATTTCACGCTCGCCCTGCAGGACGTGGATTGAAACGGCTGACTGGTTGTCTGCCGCAGTTGAGAAGATCTTACTTTTTTTGGTCGGAATCGTGGTATTTTTTTCGATCAGTCGGGTCATTACCCCGCCAAGTGTTTCAATTCCCAGAGAAAGTGGCGTGACATCCAGTAACAGTACATCCTGTACGTCGCCTTTGAGTACAGCGCCTTGAACTGCAGCTCCCAGGGCAACCACCTCGTCCGGGTTGACACTTTTGTTCGGTTCTTTGGCAAAAATCTTTTTAACCCGTGCCTGGACGGCCGGCATGCGCGTCATCCCGCCGACAAGGATGACTTCGCCGATGTCATCCGGGCGCATGCGCGCATCCTTCAGGGCAATTTTGCAAGGTCCTTCCAGTTTGTCCAGCAGATCGTTCACCAAAGATTCCAGTTTGGCCCGGGTCAGCTTTATGTTCAAATGTTTTGGGCCCTGGGCATCGGCGGTGATAAAGGGCAGATTGATATCGGTCTGCAGGGAGGTGGACAATTCCATTTTTGCCTTCTCCGCCGCCTCCTTCAAGCGCTGGAGAGCCATTCGATCCTTTCTCAGGTCAATACCGAATTCTGTATTAAACGATTCCGCCAGGTAATCGATGATCCGTAAATCAAAATCTTCGCCGCCCAGATGCGTGTCACCGTTGGTAGATTTGACTTCAAAAACACCACCGCCGATGTCTAAAATCGAAATATCAAAGGTGCCCCCGCCCAGGTCGAATACGGCGATTGTACCTTCTTTTTTCTTGTCCAGACCATAGGCCAGGGAGGCGGCGGTCGGTTCGTTGATGATTCTCAACACATTGAGTCCGGCGATTTTCCCGGCATCCTTGGTGGCTTGACGCTGGCTGTCGTCAAAATAGGCCGGAACTGTAATGACGGCGTCGGTCACTTTTTCACTAAAATAGTCTTCGGCGGTCTTCTTCAAATAGGCCAGGATATACGATGATATTTCAGCCGGGCTATATTGTTTGCCGTTTAGGTTGATATGGGCGTCGCCGTTGGCGGCTTTTTCGATTTTATACGGCAACGTTTCAATATCTTTATGTACGATGGCCGAATCATATTTGCGGCCGATTAGCCGTTTGACAGAAAATACCGTATTTTGAGGGTTTGTGATGGCCTGGCGTTTGGCAATCTGACCAACCAGCCTCTCCCCATTTTTGGCCAGCGCCACAATCGATGGGGTGGTCCGCCCACCCTCGGGATTGGTGATGATCCTGGGCTCACCGCCCTCCATGACGGCCACACAGGAGTTGGTGGTGCCTAAATCAATACCGATTACTTTCGTTTTTGTCATTTTCGGGTGCTCCTTTGAAATTATTGGATATATCTTTGATTAGCTGAATCGTAGATTGGTAAACGTCCAACCGTCATATGAATTATCGTTTCAATGAACTTCTTCCGTTTCGGTAGATAAAGAAAGCAAGTGACGTGCCAGATATATAACCCACTGAAATTAAGTGTATTTAAAAGAGCATGGGGGAGTTATGAGAACCGAAAGTTCCGATTTAAGCAAAAAATCAGAACTTTTTCTTCTTTCAAAAATATTTATATAATATCAATGGATTAGCGATAAAACATCTGTTTATTGCCGCATAACTTATCTGTTTTCATGCCAATCTACATCCCGTATTTTTGCTAATCCGACCAAAGCAATTTTATATCTTATATTATTTCAGTGGATTATGATTTTGGTATACCTGTTGCTAAGTCAATTTTAGTGATCGGTAAAAAATCTGTGGAGAAATGATTATGAGAACCAAGCAACACCGTTTATTGCATCTGAGCGTTTTTTTGTTGATTTTTTTACTGTCGGTCTTCATCTGTTGGGCCGACGACCGTGCCAGGGACCGGGCGAGTTTGCGAGGAATTAAGACCGTCGTTGTCAAGGTTCACACATTCGATCGTGAGTGGGCATCGGAGCTTGCGAAAGCCGGTCTGACAGAAGCCGTGTTGCAGGCATCCATCGAACATCAGCTCGAAAGATCCGGCATAGCGGTTATTTCCGAAGAGGCATCCATGAAAAACGGGAATGAGGGCATTCTCAACGTTCGCACAAATTTTTCAGATCCCGAACCTCCGAAAAAATCATTTGTAATAAATGAAGAAGAAAAGATCGAAAGGTTCAATCCAAAAAAACGATATGTTTATGCGATCCGTCTGAACCTTCGACAACTGGTTTCTTTGAGGCGAAATCCGGAACAAACGACTTACGCCATCACCTGGCAGACCGAAACCTTGGGATTGCGGCGAGTGGCCCTCATCCGGGAGGATATTGAAAATGTGGTGAACGTCTTCATTGAAGCATATTTGTCCGAAAACCCGGGTACCTAAATTTAGCATTTCAAACCTTTAAATCTGAATGTGGAATTGGACAGCATAACCAAATTGCATCTTCGCCGAAGTTGATTGAACTCGCTGGCCTTTCATACAAAACTACATAAGATTTAAAATAAATTTATATGGATGCTATCCTCTAAAAATACTCAACAGACATGGAAAAAATATGGAGTATAAGGACTACTACAAGATACTCGGACTGAATAGAAATGCCGAAAAGGATGAAATCAAAAAGGCTTACCGCAAGCTGGCCAGGAAATACCATCCGGATGTAAACCCGGATGATAAAACTGCAAGTGCTAAATTCAGCGAGATCAATGAGGCCCATGAGGTCTTGTCCGATCCTGAAAAACGCAAAAAATATGACCAGTTTGGGGCGAATTGGCAGCAGTTCGAGCAAAGCGGCGGCAGGCCGGAAGATTT